>DASUPR010000314.1:0-15413 GCA_036281015.1 Pyrinomonadaceae bacterium | reverse complement strand
GTCGACATCAAAGCGATCGACGCGAACGAACAGCCCGTGCAGACTGAAGGCACCGTGAAGGTCACGCGCGATTACTGGTGGGAGATCTGGATCGATCCGCGCGGCCGTGAGGTGCAGGGCGAGGAGTTGCGGCAGTTGCGAGAGCGTGGTGATTTTCCGCCCGTTCAGCAACGCGGTCAGCGGCCGTGGCGCTTGAAGTTTCGTGGTTATCAGAGCGAAGCCGTCTCGACGCAAACGGTGAAGACCGACGCGGAGGGCATGGCGCAAGTTAACTTCACGCCTGATAAGGACGGCTACTATCGTGTGGCCTGGACCAGCAGCCAGGGCGCCGATCCGAAACGCGATCGTTTTCTGCCACTCATCAAAGCCGAGACTTATGTTTTCGTCGCGACCAATGCGACGACCGAACTCGGTTATCGCCGTGGTGGACTCGAGATCGTCGTTGATAAAGACACGTTTCGCGCGGGACAAACAGCGCCCGTGATGATCAATGTTCCCGTGCAGGATCGTTACGTGTTGTTCAGCGTCGAAGGCGAAGATCTTTTCAGTTACAAGGTGATTCACGTTACCGGAACCGCAAAACTGATCGAAGTCCCGATCGAAGAGAAGCACGTGCCAAACGTTTATCTCAGCGCGTCGATGGTCAGCGATACGAACTGGTTTGCGGACACGAAACAGGTTGTCGTGCCGCCGGTCCAACAGTTTCTCACGGTCGCGGTGAAAGCCGATCGCGAGCAGTATCAACCGCGTGATGAAGGAACGTTGTCGATCACGACTAAAGATGTTGATGGACGTCCGATCTCGACGGAGGTCGCGCTCGGTCTCGTTGATGAATCGGTGAAATACATTCAACAGGACTACGCCGGCGATCCGCGGCAGTTCTACTACGGCACCAAGCGGCCGCTGCTGGTCCAAACGCAAAGCACGCTCAATCAAAAGTCGTATGCTCGCTATCAAGTGGTTGAGGGTGAGTTGCGAGATGTTAAATACGAAGCGGTGGCGAAAGAAAAAGACCAGTTTCAAAACCTGTCGTTGTTAGGACAGCTCCAGAATCGGGACGGTTCGGTTAATGCAGCGCGCAGCACCGTCCCAGCTGCACCCGGCGTCGCCGGTGGGAGAGGCGACTTCGCCTACGATTCTATTTCCGAGAAGTCAGCAGCAGAGCTTCCGATAAATGGGCGCCTTCCGATAAAGAGAGGCGAGGTGCCAGCAACGACTCCTGCTCCCGGGCAGGAAGCCGCGGTGCAAGTTCGCAGTGACTTCCGTTCGACGATTCTCTGGATGCCTGACGTCACCACAGACGCAGACGGAACCGCGACGGTGAAAGTGAAGTATCCGGATTCGTTGACCACGTGGTCCGCCACGGCGCGGGCCGCCAGCATAGGTAACCAATTCGGTATCGGCAACTCGACGACACGAACGAAGCAGCCGTTGATCGTTCGCTTGCAAGCGCCGCGCTTCTTTGTCGTCGGCGATCAGGTGACTGTGTCGGCGGTTATCAATAACAACACCGATCAGCCGATGAGTGTTAAGCCCGCAATGCAGGCCGAAGGCGTGACGGTTTCAGGTGAGCCCGGGATCGTCGAGGTGAAGGCCAACAGCGAGGCGCGCGTCGATTGGCGCGTTGACGTCACGCACGCGAGTGAAGCGCGATTGAAAGTCGAAGCGCGTGGTGGACAGTATGCCGACGCGATGGAGAAACGCTTCACGATCTTCGAACACGGCATCGAGAAGTTTGTCTCACGCTCCGGCAAGTTGCGCGGCGACAGCGTTGCGATCAAGCTCGACATTCCGAAAGAGCGTCGTGCTGATTCGACGCACCTCACCGTGCAGATCGCGCCGAGTATGGCCACGACGATGCTCGACGCGCTGCCGTATCTGATCGATTACCCATACGGCTGCACCGAGCAGACGATGAGCCGCTTCCTGCCGGCTGTGATCACTGCGAAGACGTTGCGCGATCTTGGTCTGAAACCGGAAACGGCGATGCACAAGATCTTCGGCGGGATTGAAGAAGCGAGTGCCGCGGCCACGCATCCGAGCGGCCGCCGCGATCTGAAAGAACTCGAGAGGATGACAAAAGCCGGTCTTGAACGGCTCTACGACTTCCAGCATAGCGACGGCGGTTGGGGTTGGTGGAAACAGGGCGAGAGCGATCATTTCATGACTGCGTACGTCATCTGGGGCATGACTCTCGCGCGCCAGGCGGGCGTCGAGGTGAAGCCGGATGTTGTCGAACGCGCCGCTGGTTTTCTCGATAAGGAACTGGTCGAAGCAGAGAACAATTACGACGGGCAGGCATGGATGCTTCACGCTCTCGCCGTCTATCACAACGCGCAGAAGCGTTCCGAAGTCAGTAAGTTTCAGGACACTGCCTTCCGCAATCTGTGGAACAATCGCGACAAGTTGAACGCTTACACGCGTGCGCTGCTTGCTTTGTCGGCGCACAACTTCGGCTACCGGGAGCAAGCGAAGACGCTCGTCGAGAACCTCGAGAACGGCGTGAAGATCGACACACAGCCGGACACGTCAATCGTTCAGCGCGGCGCGCAGACTTCCGATCCGTCAGTGATCGGCACGGCGCACTGGGGCCAGGATGGTCTCTACTGGCGTTGGTCCGACGGCGGCGTTGAAGCTACAGCATTCGCACTGCGGGCATTGCTGGCGATCGATCCGCAGAACAAGCTCGTCGAACCGGTAACGAACTGGCTCGTGAAGAACCGGCGCGGCTCGCAGTGGAGCAACACGCGCGACACCGCGATCGTCGTGTTAACGCTCAACGATTACCTGCGAACCAGTGGTGAGTTGCAGCCGGTGATTGGCTACGAGTTGTTGGTGAACGGCACTCCGGTTACGTCAAAACAGATCACTGCTGCCGACGCGCTGAGCGCGCCGAGCAAGTTTGCGATCTCGCGGGAGTTGATTCGCGATGGACAGAACGAGATCACGATCGTGCGGAAGAACGGCAATGGCCCGCTCTATTTCTCGGCCGAGGCTGAGTTCTTCAGTCTCGAAGAACCGTTGAAGCCGGCGGGCAATGAGATCTTCGTGCGGCGTGAGTATTTCAAACTCGTGAACCATCCGACGCTGCTCAAAGGCGTCGTGTCCGAGCGTGTGGCGCTCAGCGATGGTGAGACGGTGAAGAGTGGCGACCGCATCGAGGTCGTGCTCACGGTCGAAGCGAAGAACAACTACGAGTATCTGTTGTTTGAAGATTTGAAACCGGCAGGATTCGAAGCGGTGCAGATTCGCAGCGGCGAGAGTTTGTACATCAAGCAGTTGAAATCGGGTGGTGGATTTACCGGAAACGCGCGCTGGGTTTACCAGGAGCTACGCGATCGGAAGGTGGCGCTGTTCGTCGATCGGTTGCCGGAGGGCATCTGGCAGGTGAGTTACGAAATGAGAGCCGAAGCCCCGGGCGCGTTCCATGCATTGCCGGTGCTGGGCCATGCGATGTACGTGCCCGAGATCCGCACTAACGGTGCCGAGATGCGCGTTAAGATTACCGACTAGGGTTATCTAAGCTCGTCGAGCCGGGCCTTTGCTTCCTGGATCATGGCTTTGACCTTGCCGAGATCGTCGAGGGTCATGGTCTGGCTCGCGCGATCGCAAATGCCGGTGGTCAGAATAACCGCATTGCCGCGTTGCGTCTGGCGAAAGACGCCGAGTTCCAGGTCGCCTGACGTCTTGTACCTTGCTTCGAAACTCGCGAGCCGCGTGACCGATTCATCGACACGAGAAATTGTATCGATCGCATTGAGCAGCGCGTCGAGTTCTTCATAATCGACAAACGCGCGATTCTCGTTTGGCCGCTCGCCACCTTCTCGCAACGAGACCACAATGCCTTTCGCTTTGTAAGGGAATGTCCCGGAGCGCATCTCGACTGCGTCAATGCGCACGCCCCGTACCTCGACTGTGGTGATGCGCGTGAAGCCCTTGATGATGACGCTGTTAGACGAGTCGTCGAGAGTTTCCAGCTTGGTCCGCGGTTCGAATGGCTCGCAACCAACCTTACGCCAAAATTGTGGCCCAGGTTGCTGGGCCACAGAAGAAGCGCAGGAAAGCAGAATCACAGCCAGGAGCAGCACAAGTCGGGTGAGATGCATGTAAGTCTCTCCTTCGGTTAGGTTGGGACTAGCGCAGGGAGAGTACGTTACAGACCTATATCACCTCCAACTGTCCCGATGGTTCCAAAAAATCTTACTGGGCGCGCGACGAAGTCGACGGCTGACTCGACGGCTCGAGGTACTTGTCGAGCCATCCAAGCACCGTGTTGAACCACAGGTGTGAATTCTGCGGCTTCAACACCCAATGGCCTTCGTCCGGGAAGATCAGGATCTTGGAGTCGATTCCTTTTCGCTGTACGGCGGTGAACAGTTGCATGCCCTCGCCGATCGGCACGCGATAGTCGAGCTCGCCGTGAATGATCAGAATGGGCGTGTTGAAGTTCTGCGCAAACTTGTGCGGCGACCAGCGCGTGTACATCGCCGGGTTAGTCCACGGCAGACCTTTGAATTCCCATTCTGGAAACCACAGCTCTTCAGTCGTGCCGTACATGCTTTCGAGGTTGTAGACGCCGTCGTGTGACACGAGCACTTTGAAACGGAAACGCGGATCGTTGTTGTGACCGAGAATCCAGTTGACCATGTAGCCGCCGTAACTCGCGCCGGCTGCGCCGATGCGGTTGCGATCGATAAACGAGTTGCGTCGCAGGACGTCGGCCACGCCGTTCATGATGTCGACGTATGCTTTACCGCCCCAGTCGCCGGTGATCTCGTTGACAAACTGTTGGCCGTAGCCCGTCGAGCCGCGCGGGTTTGGCGCAAACACAACGTAACCGGCGTTTGCAAACACTTGCGGGTTCCAGCGATAGCCCCAGTTGTCGTTCCATGCGCTTTGTGGGCCACCGTGAATCAGCACCGCGAGCGGGTATTTCTTGCTTGGATCGAAGTTCGTCGGCTTGACGATGAAGCCGTGAATCTTGCGGCCGAGCGCGCCGGTCCATTCCACTTCTTCCGCCGCTTTCAGGTTTGCGCGGCTCATCGCCTGCGCGTTGACGGTTGTTAAAGCGGTTAGACCACTGCCGTCGACGTTAGCGGTGTAGATTTCCGCCGGAGACGCGATCGAGCTCGACGCGAAGACAAGCTTGCGTCCGTCAGACGTGATTGAGAGGTTGGTCGCGTAGACGTTTGCGACCACTTTCTGCGGCACGCCGCCGGTAATCGGCATTTTGAAGACTGGTTCTTTGCCGCGTTCGTTGGCCGTGAAATAGATCGTGTTTCCGTCAGGCGACAGGACCACGCCGTCCGCTTGCTGGTCAAACCCTTTCGTCAACTCAACGCTCACACCGGTAGCGCGGTTGTAAGACATCACACGCCAGCGATCGGCTTCGAAACCCGCCGTGGCTTGCGAACGGTAAATGATCTGTTTGCCGTCTCGTGTGTAGATCGGAGACGCATCGTAACCACGGTTGCGCTGCGTGATGTTTTTGACTGCGCCCGTCGCGAGGTTCATCACGTAGATGTCGCTGTTGGTCGAAATTGCTTCGACCTTGTCAGGATTGCGCAGGAAAGCGATCTCGGTCGAATCCGGGGAGAAAGCGTAGTCGACACCGGTCGAAGCAGCGTACGGCGGCGAATCATAATCGCCGGTCGTGATCTCGCGCGCGGTTCCGCCTTTGCTCGAAACGACGAAAACGTGCGTGCGCTTCACATCGCGCCACTCGTCCCAGTGTTTGTAGAGCAGGCGACTGACGATGTGCGCTTTTACTTTGCTCTTCTCGGCGTCTTCGTCGCGCTTCTTATTGCACGCGTCGTCCTTGCAGTCGGGATAAACGTCGGACGTGAAGGCGATCCACTTTCCATCGGGCGACCAAACCGGACTGGCAGCGCCGGTAGAGATCTTCGTCACCTGTTCTTTGTCACCGCCGTCGGGGTCCATCACCCAAACCTGGCCGCCGGTCGTGAAGGCGATCTTCTTGCCGTCCGGCGACCAGCGCGGCGCGCTCGACGAGCTCTGGCCGTCAGTCAATCGTTTCAACTCGGCGCCGCCGTCGGTCGACGTTACGTAGATCTGTGTCACGATCCGGTTGGCGTCGAAGTTGACATCGCCAATGGTGAACGCCACGCGGCGGCCGTCGGGCGAGACCTGCGGATCTCCGACGCGTCGGACCTTCAATAGATCGTCGATCGTGTAGGTGCGGGTTTGGGCCGCGGCCACGGATGCCAGCACGAGCAATAAGACCGGAACAAAGAAAACAACACGCTTCATGATCTTCCTCAGAAAAAATGGATTTTGAACCAGGGAAAGCGTGGGTATTATTACACAATGACCCGTCGCCTCATAGTTTCGCTAGTTCGGCTTGCGCTCAGGATCTACTTTCAACGCATCGAGGTCACGGGTCTTGAACACGTGCCGCTGAACACGCCCGTGATCTTCGTCCTGAATCACCCGAATGCGCTGGTCGATCCGGTCTTCCTGCTGTGTTTGGCGCCGCGCCGCGTTTCGTTTCTCGCGAAAGCGCCGCTCTTTCGCATGCCTTTCATCAGTTACCTGGTGAAGTCGCTCGATTCGCTGCCGGTCTATCGCCGTCAGGATGACGGCGGGGACGTTTCGAAAAACGAGGAGACTTTCGTCGCCGCGCGCAAACTGTTGGCGCGCGGCGGCACGATTGGCATCTGTCCCGAAGGTGTTTCTCACGACGAGCCGGGCTTGCGGCCTATCAAGACGGGCGCCGCACGTATTGCGCTCGCCGCGATCTCCACCGGCGAAGTGAAAGACTTGCAGATTGTTCCCGCCGGTCTTTATTACACTTCAAAAACAAGCTTCCGCAGTTCCGCTTTGCTCTACTTCGGAAAACCGATCTCGGTCACGCCCGTGCAACTCGAGCCCGACGGCAGTCCGCCACGCGATGCCGTACGAAAACTTTCCAAGGAGATCGAAGAGTCGTTGCGCGCAGTGATCCTCGACGCACATAAAGAAGAAGTCCTCCAAACGGTCGCGCGCGCGGAACGAATCTTCTCGGCTGGAACCGAGAAGGGAAGCGACAGGGATAGCCTGAAGGCCGAGTTGCGGCTGCAACAACGGTTCGAAAAGGCCTACTCGATTCTCGAAGGACACCAGCCCGAACGTCTACGACGGCTCGAACAGCGAATGATTCGTTTCGAAGAAGAGCTGAACCAGGCGGGCGTCGACGCCGAAGAGTTTTCGCCGCCGTCGTCGACGTGGAGTGTGCTCCGCAGCATCATCAAACGCTCATTGCTGTTTTTGTTGATGCTTGGGCCAGCGTTCGTCGGCACGGTCGCCCATTATCCGGCTTACCGGCTCGGGGGGTATCTCGCGACAAAGTTCTCGCGCGACGCGGAAGACATAATTTCAACAATCAAGATCATCTCGGCGATGCTGTTGTTTCCGCTGACGTGGTTGATCCTCGCGGTCGTGGGTTACCGGTTGAGCTGGTGGGCGGCGATCGCGGTTTTGCTCGTCGTTCCAGTCTGCGGCTATATCGCCATCATCTTCTTTGAAGAACTGGATAAGTCGATCGCGGGAATACGCGTGCTTACGTTCTTCCTGGTCCGACGGCGATTTTTTGTACGGCTGCTGGCGGAGCGTAAGGCTATCAGGAACGAGATCGTCTCACTGGGCAAAGAAAGTCCGATTGCGAGTGAGTAAGGGCTTACTGGTTAACGACCGCTGTGAAGGGGGAAACTGGTTCGATCGCTGAGCAGCGAGGATTATTTCTTCTTGCTTGATTTTTTCGTGGTCTTCTTCGAACCCTTGGTTCCTGTCTTCTTTGTACTCTTAGTGCTGGTCCCGCCGCGGCCCACACTTCTGCCCCTGCGTCCTTCACTGCGCAGCTTGCCTGCGTCCATTAGTTGTTCATAAGCACCGCGCACAACGTTGCGGGCTACCTTTAGTGTATTGGCAAGTTCACGCTCGCTCGGTAGCAAGGTGCCCGCTGCCAACTCTCCAGCCTCAATCAGCGAATCTAGTTGTTCGCGAATCTGACGCGTCATCGACTCTGGCCGTTTTCGATTGACACGTACATTCAGTCTCGTCGCCACTGTCTTGACTCCTCTCAAGAAAGTTAAGTTATGGGGGTTCGAGTGAATTCTATGCACCACTATAGTGAGTGTCAAACACTTTTCTCGTCAGTATGAAAAGGTTAGACCACCGTGAACTTGTCGTGATAGTGCGAGACGGACGGAACGAGTTGGGCCAACAACGTTGATGCGGTCCAGAAGGCCCGGATCCCCGATACAGGGCCTCGGTTATCGGACCAGACCATGTTTGCGGAGGATCTCCAGCGTACGGTCCAATGGCAGTGCTTCTACGGTACGGCCTTTGCCGCTAACGGTGGTGGCTTTGAAGAGTGAATTGTAAATGGCCTCTTCGGTCGCTTCGATCACGGCGAGGAAGAGTGGCGACATCGCATCGTTTGCGAGTGTTTTAGCTGAACGAGGCAGATTGCGTTCGTTTGGGTTGAGCGTTCGCACGCGTACGTCTTCCGCGGTCGAGAAGGCGATGGCGTAGTCGCCGCTGCCGTTTGTGCCTGCTGAACCGGTGCGGGCCAGGCCCATCATCGCGCGCGCGGCCATGCGTTGCAGGTTGCGCGCGTCGACCGGAGCGTCAGTGGCGACAACGATGATTATCGACCCGTCGGCGTCGGTATCTTTAGTTTCGCGCTTGCGCGCGGCCTGTTTTAGATCGTCCCGCAAGTAATAACGGTCCAGTTCCTGCCCGACCGGCGCGCCGTTAATCGTCAAAACGCCCCCAAAGTTCGACTGCACCAGCACTCCGACCGTGAAACCACCGAGTCTTTGCGGCAATTTTCGCGAAGAAGTGCCGATGCCACCCTTGAAGCCGAATGCGACTGTACCGGTTCCGGCCCCTACCGAGCCTTCGGCGACCGCGCCGCTTTTTGCGCCTTTGATTGCGTTGAAAACGTCGTCGCGAGTGATGTGACGCCCGCGAATGTCGTTGAGATAACCATCGTTCGTCTCGGCCACGAGCGGGTTGATTGATTGCACGTCCTCGTTGCCCGGCAGCGCGAGCATGTAGTCCATCAGGTAGTCGGCGACTCGCGGAACGCTCAGCGTCGAAGTCAGCAGGATCGGTGTTTCGATCTCGCCAAGCTCGTTGACCTGAGTAGAACCGGCGAGTTTGCCGAAACCGTTCCCGACAAAGACGGCGCCCGGGACCTTTTCGCGAAACACGTTGCCGCCGTGCGGAAGAATCGCCGTGACACCGGTGCGCACGTTATCGCCGCGAATCACGGTCGTGTGACCGACGAGAACGCCGTTCACGTCGGTGATCGCGTTGAGTGGACCAGGCGAGAGTATGCCGACCTTGATGCCGAGTTCGCGCGCACGCGATCGATTCTGAGCTTCAGCAGAGAGAGCGACAAACATAAGGAACGCGAAGATTATCAGGTGCTTCATCGGGCCGAAACGGGTGACATGGATTTGCGGATTGGCTCGACGGGCTGTCCGGCTTGTTGCCATGCTTCCCAGCCGCCGAGTAACGCTCGTGCTTTGGTCCAACCTGCTTGTCGAAGTTCCTGCGCCACCCGGGCGCTGGTAGCTTCGTTTGGTCAAGCACAGTAGGCGATCAGCCAAGCCTCCTTTGGCAGGCCGAGCTCGCGGGCTTGTGCCGCGACGTGTTCGGGCGGCATGCGGACCGCGCCCTGGGCCATCGTCTCGCTTCCTTCGATACTGCGCTCGGTGCGAACGTCGAGCAGAATCGCCTGCTCGCCTGCCTGTCGCAGTCGATTTACTTCTTCGATGGTGACGATTTGTGAGCCGACTTCAATCCCGGCAGCCGTAGTAATCGGAGCGTCTGACACAGCCGCGGCAACTGCCGGCGGAGTCTCGATAACGGGCAACGCTGGTCGTTCAACTTCAGGTTCTTTCGTTTCCTTGGGCCTGCAGAACCGCGCGAGCAGCATCGGCGATGTGCCGTGGATCACGACCGAAAGCAGCACGATGAACGCGCAGACCGCGAACAGCCGATCGCTTCCCGGCATTCCTGCAAACACCGGCAACAAAACCAGCAACAGGGAACTAAGGCCGCTTGGTCCGAACCAGGCGATGATTGCCCGCCCGCGCCGATCCACTTTCGAACCGATCAACGAAAGCAGGTAAACCGGCACGCGAATCAGAATCGCAAACGCGGCGAAGATCACGGTCGGCCAGCTGAGCTCAGTAAAACCGGTCCAGATCAGCGAGCTGCCGAGGATCACAAACGTGAACAGCAGCAACATCTCCGCGGTCACGCCGCCGTACTCGATGAAACAGTCGCACAATTCGACGTCGAGCGCCGCGATCGTCAATCCGGCCGCAAACGCGGCTAGAAACCCGCTGCCGTGTACGGCTTCGGCGGCTGCGTAGGCGGTAAATGCGACGCCTAGTGAATACAGCGATTCGTAATCGCGCCGCACGCCCGTCTTCTTGCGCACGAGATCAAGAGCGGCCACGGCGATCAGCCCGATCGCGATACCGGCGCCCGGGCCGAGAATAAAGAGTCCGAGTCCTTCCTTCGCCAAACTGAGCGCGGTCAGATCGGCATGACGCGTGAAAGCGATCGCGATCACGACGATCGGCAGCAACACCACGTCGTTGAGTCCGCTTTCGAGTTGGAGCGCCTGTTTTGCTTCGGCAGGTAAGTCGCGGCGGCGCAGGAGCCCGCGGAGCAGAACGGGATCGGTGGAAGCGAGTGCGGCGCCGAGAATCGCGGCTGACGCAGGCGGCACTTGCAACAACCACCACGCGGCCACCGCAGTGAGCGCGGCGCAAAGGATCGTTCCCGGCCCCAGCATCCGGAACGCGAGACCCGCGTTGCGACGGACTTCGGACATGTTGAGACCGACCGCGTCAGTGAACAGAACGAGCGTCAGGCTCAACGTGGCCACAACGCGCAGCACCGGCGAATCGAGCGTCGTGTTGAAAACGCTGAGTCCGGCAGGCCCGAGCGCCGCGCCGATGCAGATAAACACCGCCACCTGCGGCAAACCGCTGCGATCGATCAGCCCCGACAGCAGCGCCGACACGACAATGACAATGCCTATCAGCGCCAGACCCGCTATTAGATATTCACCCGACATGCTTGTAAAAGTGGCGCAATGGTAATCGTTAAAGCTTGCTTTTGGAAAGCATTGCCAGCTTTGCCCGAAAGACGATACTTTGTTTTTCCACTTGACAGAAGTCCCCGAATGCCGTGAGATAAGCGCGCACGCAACGGACCTTCAATCGAGAACTTAAGGTGGGGTGACCCCATGAAGCTTGTCACTATCGACTGGTTGATCATTGCGGCTTACTTTCTGCTGTCGTTGGTCATTGGCCTCTACTACGCACGCCGCGCCGGTCAATCTACGGAAGAATACTTTCTGTCCGACCGTTCAATGCCCTGGTGGCTTGCGGGCACGTCGATGGTAGCGACTACGTTTGCGGCTGATACACCACTCGCCGTGACTGAAATGGTGGCGCGCAACGGTGTTGCCGGCAACTGGCTTTGGTGGTCTTTGCTTGCCAGTGGCATGCTTACCGTCTTTTTCTTCGCACGTTTGTGGCGGCGTGCGCACGTGATGACTGACGTGGAGTTTGTCGAGCTGCGCTACTCGGGGAAGCCGGCCGCTTTTTTGCGCGGGTTTCGTGCACTCTACCTCGGCTTGCCCATAAACCTGATCATCATGGGCTGGGTCAACCTGGGTATGGCGAAGGTGATGAGCGGCACATTGGGCCTGGCGAAGTGGCAGGCTCTCGCACTGTGTCTGGGAATCACGTTTATCTACTCGATCCTTTCCGGTTTTTGGGGCGTGGTTGTCACTGACGCCGTCCAGTTTGTGATCGCCATGATCGGTTCGATTGCTCTTGCGGTGTTTGCGGTTCAGGCGGTTGGCGGTCTTGAGAATCTGAAAACGCGCCTGGCTGGAGTAACGCCAATCGGATCAGCGGAGCCCTTCGGACCTGGAGGCGCGATTCAATTGCTGCCGGATGGCACTGCCGTCTGGATGTTGCCATTGTTGACACTGGCCGTTTATCTCGGTGTGAACTGGTGGGCTTCGTGGTATCCCGGTGCAGAGCCTGGCGGCGGCGGTTACGTCGCCCAGCGCATCTTTTCCGCGAAAAACGAAAAACACGGACTGCTCGCGACGCTATGGTTCAACGTTGCTCATTACGCGTTGCGGCCGTGGCCCTGGATCGTTGTGGCGCTCTGTTCGCTCGTGCTTTACAACGGAACCACGCTGAATCCCGAAACTGGCAAACCAGACCCGGCTTTTGGTTACGTGCAGGTGATGAACGATTACCTGCCGATAGGTTTTCGTGGCCTGCTGTTGGCCTCTTTCGCTGCTGCCTACATGAGCACGATCGCCACGCAGATGAACTGGGGTGCGAGTTACATCATCAATGACTTCTACCGGC
Organism: Pyrinomonadaceae bacterium; assembly: GCA_036281015.1. Lineage (GTDB taxonomy): Bacteria > Acidobacteriota > Blastocatellia > Pyrinomonadales > Pyrinomonadaceae > PSRF01. The sequence continues at coordinate 2,994 of DASUPR010000314.1, read as the reverse complement.
GCTTCGTGAAACCGGAAGCAAGCGAGAAGCATTATGTGTTCGCTTCAAGAATGGCGACGTTGATCATTGTGCTGCTCTCGATTGTCGTTACTTACTACATGAATCAGATCACGACCGGTTGGGAGTTGGTGCTCGCGCTCGGCGCGGGAACAGGTCTCGTTTACATCCTGCGCTGGTATTGGTGGCGCGTGAATGCCTGGTCTGAAGTTGCCGCAATGTCGTGCGCGCTGGTAGTTTCGCTCGGTTTGCGGCAGTTGGGCGTTTTCGATCCCGGCACACCGCGTGGATTCGCGCTGCAAATTCTGGTGACTGTTGGCGTCACGACGGTGGTTTGGTTAGTTGCGACGTTTGCAACAGCTCCCGAACCGTTGGAAAAACTTTCCAGCTTCTATCGCAAGGTCCATCCCGCGGGTAGTTGGTGGCGGCCCGTGGCTCGCGCCTCAGGTATTCCGGAGCGCACTGGAGAAATTTGGCCCAACTTACTTAATTGGTTGTTGGGCGTCGTTCTTGTTTACTCCACGTTGTTTGGCATTGGTGAGGTTATCTTCGGCACGTGGCCCAGAGTGTTGTTCTTCTTTGCGATCGCCGCGGTCGCCGGCGCGGTGATGATTTGGAACCTTAACCGTACAGGTTGGGCGGGCTTGTCGGAAACTGCCGACCCAAGGGTTGGCGGTATTGTTGCCGAAGGCGCCGACTGATGTCCCACAGACACAACGGCCAGGAACAGGTTTTTGCAGTCGACTTAGGCGGAACGTATCTGCGAATAGCACTCATCGACTGCTGCGGAAAAATACATCAGCAATTGAAACAGCGAACGCCGCGAGGTAGTTCGCCTGACGTCATCGTCGACGCGCTAGCGGCTGCGGCCGACAAGTGGCGCAGCAACGGGCGGCGTATCGCTGCGGCGTCGATAATGGTGCCGGGCACGGTCGATAACAACAACGCCGTAGTGGTCCAGGCGCCCAATCTTCCTTCGCTCACCAACTTCCCATTACAAGCTGTGCTTGAAGAACGGTTCGGCTGGCCCGTGCTGCTGGAGAACGATGCGAACGCCGCGGCTGTCGGCGAGATGTGGCTCGGCGCTGCGCGCGGGTGTGGTGATGTTGTCAGCGTTACGTTGGGAACGGGTGTCGGTGGCGGTGTGATCCTCGACGGCGAGTTGTGGCGTGGCGCGCACGGCTCGGCGGGTGAGATTGGCCACACGACAGTCGATCCGTTTTCGGGATTGAAGTGCAAGTGCGGGAATGTCGGTTGTCTCGAGTTGTTTGCGTCGGCGACGGCGATCGTGCGTATGACGCGTGAGAACCTGCCGCGTTTTCCAAAATCGTTGTTGAACAGCGAAGAGCTGGACGCCGAGAAAGTTTACTACGCCGGACGTGATGGTGATGAACTCGCGCTCAGCGTTTTCAAAAAGTTTGGCGTCTATCTCGGCATCGGCCTCGCCAATCTGATCAATATCATCGATCCCGAAATCATCGTGATCGCGGGCGGCGTTGTGAACGGTTGGGACTTGTTTGCGCCTCACATGCAGCACGAAGTCAACGAGCGTGCGGTGCGGGTCACTGCGCAGCAGGTGCAGATTGCGGCCGCGCAGTGCGGCGACAACGCCGGTCTGCTTGGAGCGGCGCGCCTCGCGTTTGTTAGACTAGGTACCGAATGACGGCTTTAATAATTCACGGGCACTTTTACCAGCCACCTCGCGAGAACCCCTGGACAGGCGAAGTCGAAGCAGAACCGAACGCGGCGCCGTATCACGATTGGAACGAGCGCATTTACGCCGAGTGTTACGCGCCGAATGCCTCGGTGAACAATTACGCGCGCATCAGTTTCAACTTTGGTCCAACGCTGCTCTCGTGGCTTGAACGGCATCATCCTGACACTTACCAACACATCCTCACGGCGGATCGCGAAAGTGCGGCACAACGTGGCGGGCACGGCAACGCGATCGCGCAGGCTTACGGTCATGCAATTCTGCCGCTGTGTAACGAACGCGATCGATTGACGCAGGTTGTCTGGGGTGTCGCGGACTTTCGTTTTCGTTTCGGTCGCGAGCCGGAAGCGTTGTGGTTGCCGGAGACTGCGGCGAATGATGCGACTTTGGCGCTGTTGGTCGAGCAGGGGTTGCGTTATGTGATCCTTGCGCCGGAGCAGGCGAAACGTGTTCGTGTTGGTTCGGAATGGGTCGATGTGAGCGGTGGCAAAGTCGATACGACGCGTGCGTATCGATTCGAGCATCCGGACGGTTCTGGTCGTTCGATCGCGGTATTTTTCTACGACGGTTCGCTAGCGCGAGCGATTGCCTTCGAAAAAGCCCTTACGTCAAGTCGCGGTCTAGTGGAAAGATTCGTTCACGCCGCACAGCGTGGCGATCTGGTGAATGTGGCGACGGACGGGGAGACATACGGGCATCATTTCAAGTTTGGGGATCTCGGGTTGGCGCACGCGTTGGGAGTCGAAGCGAGGCAGGCGGGTTTCTGGATCACGAATTACGGCGAATATCTGGATAGGAAATCTGCGGAATCTGTGGTTGAGATTGAGAATGGTCCGGCGGGCGAGGGAAGTTCGTGGAGTTGTGCGCATGGTGTCAGTCGTTGGGCGCGTGATTGCGGTTGTCACACTGGTGGTGAAGCCGGTTGGAACCAGGCGTGGCGTGATCCCTTGCGCGTGGCGTTGAACTTCCTGCGTGATGATGCGGCGTTGAAATTTGAGAGTACTGAGTTGTTGCGTGACCCGTGGGCGGCGCGAAATGATTACGTCTCGGTGCTGTTAGATCCGCAAGCGAAAGAAGACTTCTTAGCGCGTCACGCTGTGGGAACATTGAATGAAGCCGAGCGTGTGCGAGTGTTTCAGTTGTTGGAGATGCAGCACAGCGCGTTGTTGATGTTTACGAGCTGCGGCTGGTTCTTCTCCGATCTGGCGGGCATCGAGACGCTTCAGGTGTTGCGCTACGCTGCGCGCGTGATCGATTTACAAGAGCAGTTGGGTTTTGACGTG
>DASUPR010000313.1:0-8244 GCA_036281015.1 Pyrinomonadaceae bacterium | reverse complement strand
GCGCGCGAAACCGGGCGAGTTGCTACCGTTCAAAAAGGGGGCCTTCTACATGGCCCGACAAGCCGGAGTCCCGGTCGTGCCGGTCGCGATCAAGTATTCAGATGAATTGATGGGCAAGGGAACTGGCGAGGCGAAGTCGGGAACGCTCGAGATGGTGATGATGCAGCCAGTTCCCACAAAAGACGTAGCCACGGACGAAGACATCAACAAGTTGATCGCTAACGTCCGTGGCTCGATTGCAAAAGAGCTTGGCTTACGGGAAGTCGTAGGTTAGGACGCCGGTTGCCTTAACCACGATTCCGCCTTCAGTGAATGGAGTAAAGACCGCTTGCCTCGCTGCTGCTTCGGCTGCCTCACGCAGGGGCAGTGGTCCATCGACGGCTTGTGCTGACGTCACCTTTCCATTCTCATCAATTACGACACGCACCGTGACTTTCCCGCGCGCTTTGACCCTCTTGTGTTCTTCCGTATAAGCGGGCTTCGGCAGCGTCACCGCTTTCGGGTTCAGCACTCCGAATTCAACCGGCTTGGCCGCTCCACTCGGGGTTTCGTCCTCGCCGATTTCCGTGACTTTGAGTGTTGCGCGCGCGGGAGTGAAGTCAGTGTAACGAACTTTCAGGCGCACGTGCAGAGTGCTGCCGTTGTCGAAAACGAGTTCTTCATCCGCGTAGGAGTAAGTCGGAAACCAGTAACGGCCGTCGATCTGCTCGCGATATGTCTCAACAATTGGATACTTGTTGTTCTTCGTTTCGGGAACACCCTTTCCTTTTGTCTTGACGATCTGTAGATCCTGATCGTCAACCCAGACGCGTCCGACAAACAACCGCTCTTTGGTCTTTTTCGGGTCTGGAATGACTTTCGGTTGGACGTCGAAAATGTAGAGGTTCAGCTCGTCGATCTTCTCTTTACCGACATAGCGGATGGTGTATTTGTCGAGTTTGGCTGGTTCCAGAGCGAAGGGTGAAATGCCTCCCAAATCGTCGATGTCTTCAGACGTGACTTCCGGCATCGACGGCATTGGAAAGAAGGTAATCTTTTCGAACCGGTTTCCCTGATCGTCGAAGGTGAAATTTGAGACGCGATGATATTCACCGATCACTTGCCCGCCCATGCCGAGGCTTTGGATGAGCGCGTCGCGTTTGAACGAGTAGTTATTGAGAGCGCGGCGAAACTCTGCTTCCTTCGTAGTAAACGCTTGAATGATCTTTTCAGGGTTGGCGGTGTCCGGCGCAACCGCAGTGGTTTGGCCCATAACGCCGGCGGCATAAACAAAGGCAAACGCCACAAGGGCCAGCACTGCACTAGTCAAAGAGAAATTAGTTCGTCGCACGTTCATATCCTGCTGCATATCCTTACTGGGAGTGATTGCCCTCCCTGGGTGTTCCGGGGTTATGGCCGGTGCTCAGATGCCGGAACGAAATACTCTTGTTGCCAGCCCGGGCTCGGAACCGGCTAGGGGCCCCTCGGGGAGCCGCCCCCGGCCCGGACCCCCAAAGCCATTTTCCTGTTGCAAAGTTTCCTGCATCTGGTGTAAGGTGCCCATACTAGAATAAGTTATAGTCCACTCAACGGACATATTGATGAAAAAATTGGAGCCCGAAAGACCTCGAAGATTCGCGGCTCAGCTAGTTTGAAATTAAAAAAGTTTCTCAAGGTCCTCATGTCGGCAACAGGCACTCGTCTTAGCACCGTGGAGCTTTACGGCGCGGGAGCGCAGACGTGACGCCGAGCGGCGGCGTTGCTTACACGGAGTTAAGCGATAAACCAGGCTTTGGGAGGAGCTTGGTTTTACGTGGTCTGATGCCGATGATGTGCGCGGTGGTTAGCTGCCCCTTCTGGGCGGGGTAGCTTAAAAAACCACCGCGCACACCCCAGCTTTAGGTCAAAACCCCCTCAATCTTCAGAAACAAATTCTACTTCGACTCGGTTGGGGATCACGCCCCTTTCGTACCCTTCGTGCAACAGAAGGCGTACAGCTTCTCGTCCCCGGTCGGTGTAATCCAGCGTCAGGTCATTGACCCACATCCCGACAAAGCGATCGGCCAGCTCCGGCTCCATGTCGCGGGCAAACTGGAGGGCGTACTGAAGCGCGTCCTCCCGGTGATTTAGCGAATATCGGATACTCTCCCGCAAAAGGCCGGAGATTTTTTTGACTAAATCCTCGCCGAGGTCCCGGCGGATGACGTTCCCGCCCATCGGCAGCGGCAGGCCGTGGCGGCTGTGCCACCACTCGCCCAGATCCAGCACTTTGTGGAGCCCCTTCGACTCGTAAAAAAGCTGCCCCTCGTGAATCAAGAGCCCGGCGTCGCACTGCCCGCTCAGCACCGCGTCGATGATTTTGTCGAACGGCACGACCTCGTACTCAAACTCGGAATTGAATATCCGCAGCGCCAAAAAAGCGCTGGTCAGCTTGCCCGGGATGGCGATTTTCAGACGGGGGATGTCGTCGGGCGTCGCCGGCCGGCGCGACACGACAATCGGGCCGTAGTTGTCGCCGATCGAAGCGCCGTGCGGCAGTAACGCGTATTTGTCGGCGATGTAGGCATACGCATGGAAGCTGATGGCGGTGACGTCGTACGTGCCGCGCATGGCTTCTTCGTTCAGAGTTTGGATGTCTTTCAGCAGGTGTTCGAAGTGCAGTCCGCCGGTGTCGAGCTTGTTGGTCGCCAGTCCGTAGAACATGAATGCGTCGTCTGAATCGGGCGAGTGGGCCAGTGTGATGGTGGTTCGTTCGGTGTCGGTAATCATTTTTGCTTTCTTTAGACCAGTGAAACGTTGTTGCGGTCGATGCGGTTGTAAACCGTGTCTCGTTCGACCGGCTCGTACCCGGCGTCTTCTATCAGTCCGATGAGTTCGGTTTTGGTCATTCGGACTTCGTTGTTGGCTTCAACCGAATAGCTCGTGGTCAGTTCGCCGCCTTCGGTGATTGTGCCGTCGATGTCGTTTGCGCCGTAGTGGAGGGCGACTTGTGCGAGGCGTTTGCCGAGCATCACCCAGTAAGCTTTGATGTGATCGAAGTTGTCGAGTAACAGGCGCGAGACCGCCATCGTCTTCAGCGAGTCGACGCCTGACGGGCCGGGCAGGTGCGACAACTGCGTGTCGGGCGGATAAAAAGCGAGCGGGATAAAGCACTGGAAACCGCCGGATTTTTCCTGTTGTTCGCGCAATCGGATCAGATGGTCCACGCGATCTTCGAGCGACTCGATGTGGCCGTAGAGCATGGTCGCGTTTGTCTTCAAACCCGCGGCGTGGACTTTTCCCTGTAGCTCGAGCCAGCGTTCGGCGTCGCACTTGTGCGCGCAGATCATCGAGCGTGTCGGCTCGCGAAAGATCTCTGCGCCGCCGCCAGGGCACGAATCCAGCCCGGCTTCGATCAGTTTCTGAATCACTTCTTCGTCGGGCATTTTGTAGAAATGGGCAAAGTGATCGAATTCGACCATCGTGAACGCCTTCAGGTGCAATTGAGGGTATTGGCGCTTTAGCGACGACAGCAGATCGGTGAAATAACTGAACGGAAGTTTTGTGTTCAGTCCGCCCGTGATGTGTAGCTCGGTCGCGCCTTCCGAGACTGCCTGGGCGGCGACTTTCAGACTGTCGTCGATGTTGTGTGTGTAGGCGTCCGGTTGCCGTGGTGTGCGGAAGAAGCCGCAAAACTTGCAGTCGGCATAACAGATGTTGGTCGGGTTCAGGTGCCGGTTCACGTTGAAATAAGTGGTACGTCCGTGTCGGCGGCGCCTGATGGTGTCTGCGAGTTTGCCGAGAGCCGGCAGGTCGGTTGTTTCGTAAAGCGCAACGCCGTCGGTAAACGACAGGCGTTCGCCCGCGAGCGCGCGGGTTGCGATGTCGTTGAGTTTGTCGTCGTGTGAAAAAGTCATTTCGTTTACTTTCTATCGATGCAGGAACACCGCGCTGCCGAACGTCACCAGCAGAATGACGCTGACGAAGGCGTTGGTGGTAAAGAACGCGGCGTTCAGCCGTCCGAGATCGTCAGCGCGGACGAGACGATGTTGATAAACCAGCAAAGCGCCGGTCGCGATCACTCCCGCGAAGGCTAACGGGCCGAGACCGGTTAGGACGTACAGAGACACCAGAGCAAGAAACGCTGCGGCGTGCAGGCCGCGTGCAATCCACAGTGCGCGCGAGATGCCGACGCGCGCGGGAATCGATCGCAAACCCTCGCGGCGATCGAAATCGTAGTCCTGGCACGCGTAAAGGATATCGAAGCCGGCCGTCCAAAGAAGGACGACGAGTGATAGCAACAAAGGCACCGGGCTGCCGATCTCTCCGCGTACCGCGATCCATGCGCCGGTCGGTGCGATTGAAAGACACCAACCCAGGACGATGTGCGAAAACTGGGTCCAGCGTTTTGTGAACGAGTAGAGCAGGACGCTCGCCAGGGCCACGGGCGCGAGCAGGAACGTCAGCCGGTTCAGCATCGCTGCGGCGGTTAGGAAAACGGCCGCCGAAATGATCGTGAAGGCCCAAACGAACCCGACGGACAGGTGACCGGCGGGAATCGCTCGCGTGGCGGTGCGGGGGTTGCGGGCGTCGATGTTTCTGTCGGCGATGCGGTTAAAAGCCATGGCCGCCGAGCGTGCGCCGACCATTGCTACGATGATCCACAGGATTTGGCGCAGGGTGGGCAATCCGTTAGCGGCGAGCAGTGCGCCGAGAAAGGCAAAGGGCAGCGCAAAAAGCGTGTGCTCGATCTTGATCATCTCGAGCGTCAGACGGGTGTTTTTGATGACAGTCGACACGGCGGGTCAGTCTTTGTTTGCACCGGGCATTGCGTGAATCTTACTTGCGCCCTCGCTGTTATCGCAAACGCGGAAAACTGGTGTTTAGTTCTGGGTTAGTGCAGCAGCGGTTCTGGGTTCAACCGAGATTGCTGCTGAATCCCACTGAGGCAGTCGTAGATTCTTGCTCCGCTTCTGAATCCCACCGACTACTCGACACTTCTTGCACCGCTTCTGAATCCAACCGACTACTCGACACTTCTTGCACCGCTTCTGAATCCCACCGACAAGGTCGGTGGTTCTTTCATACGCAACCTACAATCCGACCACGCTCTTGGTTCAATCCCACCGACGTAGTCGGTGGTTCTTCATACGCAACCTACAATCCGACCACGCTCTCGGTTCAATCCCACCGACGTAGTCGGTGGTTCTTCATACCTAACCTACAACCCGACCACGCTCTCGGTTCAATCCCACCGACGTAGTCGGTGGTTCTTCATACCCAACCTGTCCGCAATCGTCTATAGGCAGGGTATGAACGATCCACCGACTACGTCGGTGGGATTGCCGCTTCCGGGGTGGAGTGGGGTAGGTAGGGTATGAAAGTACCACCGACTGCGTCGGTGGGATTTAGCTGCGTCCGGGGGATTCAGCGCGACTGGGGGATTCAGCTGCGTCGGTGGGGTTCCGCGGCGGCGGGGGGATTCCGCTGGAAGTTCAGTGTTAGAATGCCAACCCTGGTGTGACAATTATGGATTTGAAGGAACTGGCGCGACTGCTGGAGGCGCACAAGCGTGGCGAAGTTGAGAGTAGTGAAGCGGTGGAACGCATTAAGAACCTCCATTTCGAGGATATCGGCTTCGCCCGCGTCGATCACTCCCGCGCGCATCGCCTCGGCTTCCCGGAGGTCGTCTTTGGCGGCGGCAAGACGCGCGTTCAAGTCGTCAGTATCGTGGAAAAGTTAGCAGAGCGCTCCCCAAACATCCTTGTCACCCGCACCGACGCAGACACCTTCGGCGAAGTCCGCAACGTCATAACGGACGCCGAGTGGCACGAAGCAGCGCACCTGATACGCATTCGCCGCGACAAAACAGACCTCGGTCTTGGTCCAATCAGCGTCGTCACCGCCGGCACCAGCGACATCCCAGTCGCCGAAGAAGCGGCATTAACAGCCGAAACGATGGGCAACACGGTCTCACGCATCTGGGACGCCGGCGTCGCCGGCATTCATCGCGTTCTGGCCGAGCGCAGTCTGTTGCAACGTTCGCGCGTGGTGATTGTAGCCGCGGGGATGGAAGGCGCGTTGCCGTCCGTCGTCGGCGGTTTAGTCGGCGTACCGGTCGTGGCCGTGCCAACCAGTGTCGGCTATGGCGCATCCTTTGGAGGTGTGGCCGCCCTGCTCGGTATGTTGAACTCCTGCGCTTCAAATGTGACGGTGGTGAACATCGACAACGGCTTCGGCGCCGGGTTCGTAGCCAGTTTGATCAACCGGCGCTGGGAACCGCCAGCTGATTAATCAAAGTCTTTCGATCCCATTCGTTTCGAGTTTCACTTTGCCTCTCATCCGCCCTTCGCCGCCTCAAGTGAAATCCCGCAACCTGCTGCTGGTGCTGGTGACGTTGTCACTCGTTTCGAGTGCCTGCATTTCCGCGCGCCGCACTCCGAATCTCGAACACATCTTCGCCTCCGCACGCACACGCACCGGAAAACGTCCCGTTATCGTGATCCCGGGCATTCTCGGAAGCGAACTGATCAACTCCAAGACTGGTCAAACTATCTGGCCATCCGCCGTTCGCACTTCGAACGAAGGACTCCCGATCAATCCAAACCTAGAGACTAATCGCGACGAGCTCGTTCCCGGAAAAATTCTCGAAACGGTGCGCTTCGCGAAAATTTTGCCCGAGGTTTACGTCTATCGCGATCTGCTCGAAGCGTTGCGACGCTACGCCGGTTACCGACAAACCGATTGGGACAACCCCGGCGTCGACGGCGATCGCGACACGTTCTACGTCTTTGCTTACGACTGGCGCCGCGACAACGTCGCCAACGCGCGCGATCTCGTCCAACGCATCCAGCGTTTGAAGCAGCGGCTGCAACGTCCGGATCTCAAGTTCAACATCATCGCGCACTCGATGGGCGGCCTGATCGCGCGTTACGCCGCGATGTACGGCGACGCCGACTTGCCGCCGGATGACGTCGCGATTCGGCCGACGTGGCTCGGCGCTGCGCACATCAGCAAGATCGTCATGATCGGCACGCCGAACGAAGGTTCGTCGGATGCGTTTGCGACGATCGTCGAGGGTTACTCGATCACCGAGGGTTTGCGGCGCCGCGTGCCGTTGCTCAACAAGTTAACTGCCGAAGACGCGGCGCGAACGCCGTCAGTGTTTCAACTGATGCCGCATCAACAGGCGGCGAAGTTTCTTGACGAGAACCTGCAGCCGCTCGATCTCGATCTCTACGACGTGAAAGTTTGGAAGCGTTACGGCTGGGGCGCGCTCAATTCTGACGAGTTCAGGCGCGAGTACGACGGCAACGTGGAAAATATCGACGCATATCTCGCAAACACACTGAAACGCGCGCGCCGTTTTCACGAAGCGCTGGACGCGGTCGAGAACGCCGATTCACCGGTTGTGCTGCTGGCGATTGGCGGCGACTGCGAGGAGACGCTGAGTGCGCCGGTGATTCTGCGCGATCAAAAACGCAATCGCTGGCTTACATTGATCCGGCCGCGTGAGTATCGCACGTCCGCGGGCATCAAGATGTCGAAACGCAAGGTGACCGCCGCGATGTACGCACCCGGCGATGGACGCGTCACACGCGCTTCGTTACTCGGCGAAAGCCTGACCCAAACGCGCGACCCGCTCACCGGATTCACGCTCTCGCGTTACGCAGTCTTCGGCTGCGATCTGCACGGACAACTTCCCCGCAACAAAACGCTGCAAGACAACACACTCACTGCGATTGTCGGCGAAGTGATGAATTAAGGATTGATGATCGCGTTGAGCTTCTCGGCCCAGTCGGGATCGATATTCGTGAGGATCGTGTACTGCTCGAGCGCCGCGTCGCGGTTTCCCATCGCCAGCAGACACTTGCCGAGATTGTAGTAGGCCTTGCCGTAATCCGGTTTCAAACGAATCGATTGCCGGAAAGATTCCATCGCGTCGTTGAGACGATTCATTTCGAGATACGCCTCGCCCATGCTGTTCGGCGCGTAAGCGTCGCCGGGCTTCAAGGTAGAAAGCTGACGATAGATCTCGACCGCTTCGTTGAACTTCTTCGACTTCAAGTAACGCGAACCGAGCCGTTCGTAAGCGACCGTGTAATCCGGACGAAGTCGAATCGCCTGCTTGTAAGCCTGAATCTCTTCGTCGGCCTTACCCCAATCCCGATAGACAAGCCCGAGCGCGTAGTAAGCATCCGCGGCGTTGTATGGATCGAGCTTGATCGCCGCCCGATAAGCTTCGGCGGCATCCTTGTACTGCTTCAAATAAAAACTGGCGAGACC
>DASUPR010000312.1:0-6670 GCA_036281015.1 Pyrinomonadaceae bacterium | reverse complement strand
GCTCGCAACGTCGCGCGAGAAGGAGATCGCGGTGCGTGCGGCGCTTGGCGCGCGTCGTGGGCGAATCGTGCGGCAGTTGCTGACCGAGAGTCTGCTGCTGGCGCTGCTTGGCAGTGCGCTCGGGCTTGGCTTTGCGTGGATCGGGATCAAAGCTCTTGTCGCGATCAGTCCGCGTGATTTGATCAGCTTGCAGAGCGTTGGCTTGAATGTGTCGGTGCTGTTTTGGACGTTGGGAGTTTCGTTGCTGACGGGAATCGTGTTTGGACTTGCGCCGGCGTTGCACATCTCGCGTCTCAATCTTAACGATTCACTGAAAGAGGGTGGCAAGTCGGAGTCAGCGCAAGCTGGTGGCAGTCGTCGTTTGCGCAGCGCGCTTGTAGTTTCGGAGATTGCGCTTGCGGTCGTGCTGTTGGCGAGTGCAGGTTTGCTAATCAAGAGTTTTGTGCGGCTGCAACAAGTCGACCGAGGATTTCAAACCGACAACATTCTGACGATGGTCGTGCGGCTTCCGGATGCGGCTTACAAAGAAGACCCGCAGGTTGTGAACTTCTTCGTGCAGGCGATGGAACGGATTCGATCGCTGCCGACGGTGCGTTCCGCGGGCGTGATTAACTTTCTGCCGCTGTATGGCGGTCTGGGTTCGTCGACCGGTTTCAAGATCGAAGGCCGGCCTGAGCCGCCGCCGGGTCAGGGACCGAGCACCGACGTGCGTGTTGTTGATGCCGGATATTTCGAGACGATGGGCATTCCGTTGCTTCGTGGCCGCAACTTCTCCAACGTCGAACTGCGAGAACCTAAACGCGTGATACTCATCAATGAAGCTCTGGCGCGGAAACATTTTGGGGATGAAGATCCGATCGGGAAACGTTTGGACGTCGCGATGTTTGAGAATCCGATCTGGTGCGAAGTCATCGGCGTCGTGGGCAACGTTCGGTACGACAGCTTGATCGACGAATCGCCGCCGGCTGTCTACTTCACGCACCCGGACCTCGCCTATTCGTTTATGACGCTCGTGATCCGCACTGACGGCGATCCCGCCGCGATTGCGCCGGCCGTGCAACGTGAAATACGCGGCCTCGATCCAAACCAACCCGTTTCAAACGTACGCACGATGGACCAGGTGATGGCTGAATGGGTGAGTCGTTCGCGTTTCAACACACTGCTCCTGGGTCTCTTCGCCGGCCTGGCCACACTTCTTTCCGCCGTCGGCATCTTTGGCGTAATGAACTACTCGGTCGCCCTGCGCACGCGCGAGCTCGGCCTGCGCCTCGCCGTCGGCGCCCAACCGCGCCAGGTTCTCTTACTCGTCTTGAAACAAGGACTGTTGTTAACCATCTTCGGCGTCTTGGTCGGACTGGCAGCAGCCTTCGCACTGACTCGCTTACTCTCGGGCCTACTCTTCGGCGTCGAAGCATTCGACCTGAGCACATTCACAGCCATCTCCTTGTTACTCGTCTTTGTCTCCCTCTTAGCCTGCTACCTCCCCGCGCGCCGCGCCATGCGCATCGACCCGTTGCGCGCGCTGCGATACGAGTGAGGATCGTTGCGGCTGTCGCACGGCTGGTTTATCATCGCGAACAGTTATGCCAGAAACATCCTTACCAACACCGCCAGGCTTTGCTGAGTTACCGAAGATTGAGCAGGTTAGATACCTCCAGGCACTTTGGGACCAAATATCACAACAACCAGAGGAGATTCCCGTACCGGAGAGCCACCTGAGACTTGCTGAGGAGCGGCTCCAACGTTACCGAGAGAATCCTTCCTCATCGCAACCCGCTTTTGACGTGCTCGAGCGGCTCTCACACACTCGAAAGTGAAACGATACCGACTTCTAGCGGAAGCCGCAGTCGAGTTCGATGTCGAGAGTGCCTTTCAGTGGTATGAAACGGAAGAGCCCGATCTTGGTTTCGAGTTTTTGAAACAGCTTCGCGGCTGTTACGAACGACTACTCCGCAACCCGCACGGATATCAGGAACTCCGTTCAGGAATTCGCCGGGCGCTGACCAAACGTTTTCCTTACGCAGTCTACTTTTCAATCGAGGATGACTTCGTCGTGGTTCTCGCGGTTCTTCACACTGCACGCGATCCGGCAGAGTGGCAACACCGCATCTAAACGCGGTTCAAAACAGAATTGCGGAAAAACTCGGCCAACATTGTGATACGCTTTTCGCCCGATGACGACGCCAGAACAAACGGGCGAGTCCGGTAGAACGGCGGGATCGAAACTTGGCTGGCTTATAGCCGGCAGACTCGTTACCGCACTCCTCCTCAGCGTCTTTGGGACTATTTGGACCAGCGCCGGAGAGCCGCAACAGACGATTAATAAGAGTCTTACTCTCCTCACAATCGTCGCCTGCTTGACGATCGCTTATGCACTGCTCTTCCGCGTTTCCAAAGACATCCTCGTACAGGCTCGTCTCCAGCTCGCGCTCGACGGACTGCTGATCTCGTGGCTCGTTTGGAATTCCGCGGTCATTCAATCCCCGTACGTCGCGCTCTACATCGTCATCATCGCCATCTCGAGCCTCTTTCTTGGACCACGTGGAGCACTCATCACTTCAGTCGGTTGTGCGGTCGCGTTTACCGTTTGCGCGCTTGCGATCACCGGCGTCTTTGGCCCAACCGCGCCGACTAATCTCGTCGGCGGTTCGGTGTCACAAACCATCCAGTGGGTCGGGCTCTTCGACGTCGCCTTTCTCGTAGTCGGTCTGCTTTCCGCGCGTCTCGCCGAGCGGCAGACGCGTTCCGACGTACGGCTTCAGGCAGCCAAACAATCGCTGGCCAACTTGCGCGCGCTGCACGAGCGCATCGTCGCTTCGATTCGTTCCGGTGTCGTGACTACCGATCTCGCCGGCCGCATCTACACTTTCAACGCAGCGGCTGAAGAGATCACCGGCCACAAGGAACAGACCATCCGCGGCCAGGACGCGTCCATACTCTTCGGCGACGTGAAGGAACATATCGCCGAATCATTGCGCGCGCTGCAAAACGGAGAAACCAGCCCGCGCTTCGAAACGAGTTGCATGAACGCGGACGGAATGCACCTGCGGCTGGGCTTCAGTATTTCACCGCTCTCGTCAGAATCAGGCGAAACCACCGGTATGGTGATCACGTTTCAGGACCTGACGCAGGTGCGAACGTTAGAAGAAACTTCGCGGCGCCAGGATCGGCTCGCAGCAATCGGACGTATGGCCGCGTCGATCGCGCACGAGATTCGCAACCCGCTTGCTGCCATGCGCGGCTCGATCCAGATGTTGCGCTCGGAGATGGACAACGACTCGTCGCAAGCGGAACTGATGGAGATCATCCTGCGCGAATCCGATCGTCTCAATCGCATCATCACGGACTTTCTCAATTACGCGCGGCCGCGTTCGCTCACGCAAGCCCGCGTCGACGTCGGCGATCTGTTGCATCAAACGTTCGCCTTGCTGCGCCATAGTCCGGAGATTGGTCCAAACCAAACGGTCGTGGAGGAGTTGCCGGCCGAACCCATTTTTGCGGAAGCTGACGAAGGCCAGTTGAAGCAGGTGTTCTGGAATCTTTCGCGCAACGCGTTGCAGGCGATGCCGGAAGGCGGAACGTTGCGTGCGACGCTCGAGAAAAATTCCGATAACCGGCTGCGTATCGCGTTTTCCGACACCGGACGCGGCATGTCACCGGATCAGGTCGAACATCTGTTCGAGCCTTTTTCGTCGACCACAGGCGGCACCGGCCTGGGTCTTTCAATTGTTTATCAAATCATTCGCGATCATGGTGGTACAATCAACGTCCGCAGTCGCGAAGGACAAGGAACAACCATCACGGTTGAATTGCCACTGGCAGCCGTAGATGACGAAGCAGTCGTCGCGGCTGATTAATCACTCCGAAAATAAATAGTTTTATGGCGAATCTTCTGATCGTTGACGACGAACTGGGAATGCGGCAGTTCATGACGCATCTCTTCCAACGCGAAGGTCACACCGTGCGTGTCGCCGAGAACGGACAGCGCGCGCTCGAGCAACTGCGCGAAGCAGCGCCGGACCTGATCATCTCAGACATCCGCATGCCCGACATGAACGGCGTTGAGCTACTGCGCGCCGCGCGCGAGCTGCTTCCGGAAGTCGAAGTGATCATGATGACGGCGTTCGCAAACGTCGACACCGCGCGCGAAGCGTTCCTGCTCGGCGCTTACGACTTCGTCCAAAAACCGTTCGACAACGATCTGCTCAAAGAGACGGTCACGCGCGCGCTGCAAAAGATCTCGCTCGTAAAAGAGAAAGAAGCGCTACTCGAAGAGAACAAGGCGCTCATCCAGGGCCAGCGAACCCGCGGCAAACTCGGCAACATCATCGGCCGCAGCAATCGCATGAACTCGCTGTTCCAGATGATTGAAACCGTTTCGCAGGTGCAATCGACGGTGCTCGTAACGGGTGAATCCGGCACGGGTAAAGAGCTCGTCGCCCGTGCGATTCACGATCTGAGCCCACGCGCCGAGAAGCCGTTTGTTTCCGTTAACTGCGGCGCCTTCACGGAGACGCTGCTGGAGTCGGAATTGTTCGGTTACGTCAAAGGATCCTTCACCGGCGCAAACGCGAATCGCAAAGGACTCTTTGAAGCAGCAAACAGCGGCACAATCTTTTTGGATGAGATCGGCGAGATGTCGCCTGCAATGCAGGTGAAACTGTTGCGCGTGTTGCAGGAACGAAAGGTACGGCCGGTGGGCGCCACAGACGAGACTCTCGTCGACACCCGCGTGATCGCCGCCACGAATCGCGATCTCGCCAGCATGGTCTCGTCGGGAACGTTTCGCGAGGATCTCTACTATCGCATTTCCGTAATTCCGATTGAGCTGCCACCGCTGCGCGAGCGATCGGAAGACATCTCTGAACTCGCGACGCATTTCGTGCAGAAGTTTTGTGCGCCGACAGGTCGCAACCTGGGCATCAGCGAAAGCGCGATGCGACTGCTTGAACGCTACTCGTGGCCCGGTAACGTGCGCGAACTGGAGCACACGATCGAACGCGCCGTTGCGCTCGAAAGCACCGGCTCAATCGAACCGGAACGGCTGCCCGAGAAGATCACGAATTACAACCCGTATCGCGTGTCCGAAGCGATGGAGTTTCCCGAAGAAGGCATCAACCTCACAGCCCATTTGGATCAACTGGAAAAGACATACGTTCTGGAGGCGCTCCGGCGCACTTCCGGAAATCAAACCAACGCCGCGGAACTGCTGCGTCTCTCCGTTCGCTCTCTGCGGCACCTGCTCGACAAACACGGCGTTCGTGGTCTAACAGCGCAGATGCGTGACGAGCGTCGCAGTCCCGACTCCACTCCTCGCCGCCGCGCCACCGATCAAGGCCCAAGGCGGCGTGAAGAAGACAACGGTGGCGAGTTCGCCGCCGGCGCCGGCGAAGCCAACTAGTCTCTTCTGCAATCCTGTCAAAAAAAGCAACGCTGCCGTAAAGCGTCATTAGACCCCTGCCACAAATTGTCAGAGCCTTTGCTGTTCCTCTTAGCCCAGGCAAAATTTCGATCAAAAAAGATCGCTTTTTTGCTCTTTCGAGCGAAATGCCGATTGGCACACCGGTTGTTCTAGGCCACATCGACACTTCGCGCTCTGCGCGGCTCACAGTGACGAAAGCCGGTGGCGCGAGAAACTAGGAACCCCCTATATCTTCTAAGGAGCACCAAACTCGAATGAACACCAAACGCCAAGAAGGCTTTTCGTTGATCGAACTTCTCATCGTCGTTGCGATTATCGGCATCATCGCCGCCATCGCTATCCCCAACCTGCTTGCTTCGCGCCGTGCCGCGAATGAAGGCTCGTCGCAGTCATCCCTCCGCACCCTTCACAGTTCACAGGCGACCTACCAGGCGACCAAAGGTAACGGCGCCTTCGCCGCAGCTCTCACCGACCTCGGCCCAGTGGCTGGCGGCGGCCAGAACCTGATCGACAGCGTTCTCGTTACCGGCACCAAGAGTGGTTATACCTTCACGCTCGTTGGCGTGGGCGGCACTGGCGCAACTGCGACCTTCGGCGCCTACTCAGTCCCCGTAACCAAGACCGGCATTGCTGCCACTGGCACTCGTCGTTTCGGTATCACCGAAGAAGGCGTTATGCGCGGTGACGACGACATGACCGCAGACCCGAACACGCGCGCTCTCATCAGTGCAATGGCTGCTCTCGGCCAGTAATTAGCTATCAACCTCTTTGTCACTTCGAGGGTGGGACTCAGCTTCCACCCTCTTTTTTTGCCTAACCGAGCTGACACATCGCGACACGACGTGATGACAGTTTTTGTCAATTAAACGCCAATACAGCGGCGACAAAGGCAATTAGTGCTCTGGCACATACTTTGTTATTGAGAGTTTGAAACACGGGCTTCGAAGTAGTTGACCCGACTAAGGAGCTGTTAACCAACATGAAAAAGAATCGCCAACAAGGCTTCTCTCTGATAGAGCTTCTCATTGTTGTTGCGATTATCGGCATTATTGCCGCCATCGCTATTCCTAGTCTTCTCTCCTCGCGGCGTGCGGCTAACGAGGGTTCCGCTCAGGCTTCCTTACGTGCGATTCACAGCGCACAAATCGTCTATCAATCAACCACCGGCGCAGGGGCTTACTCTGGAGACCTGCTCACGCTTAACAATCTGCACCTGGTCGACAGTGTTCTTTCAACCGGGACCAAGAG
>DASUPR010000311.1:0-6941 GCA_036281015.1 Pyrinomonadaceae bacterium | reverse complement strand
CTGCGCTTCCTGCAAACAACGCTATGCGGCACAGAACGCCTCCTGTAACCATTGCAGTAAGAGTTTCACGATCTCCGCTGGCACTCAGATAAAGTGCCGCGAGAACGGGTGGGACCTGCCTAAGCGCTGTGAGGAATGCCGGGAGTTATTCCGGCATAAACCTTTCAAGACGACTAGGGAGAAAGACTGGCTTGGTAACACGGTTTTCAGGACCCACAACAGCATCGGCCAACTCATTGGCGAATCTCGGGACGAAACTGGATTCTTCGGCGATGAGCGACGCAGGCACCGAAGCAATACCGGCAAGACAGTTGGCTTTTCTCGCGACAAAGAGAGTTGGCTGGGAAACAAATACCGGGAAACTAGAGGAGCGGACGGTAAGGTTAAGTCTACTTCTCAGGAACGCACCAGCTGGCTAGGCAACAAGTACACTGAAAGCACAGGTGGCACGTCGGATACTAAACATACGACGCGGACCGAGGAAACGTTTTGGACTGGCAAAAAGTATCGAAAGACGGAATAGGTCTCGAGAATCCTAGTTGACCGGGCCGTGCTCTACCCCTGAGCTACGCGCCTAAAAGTGAAGGGTCTTAAAAGAGCCGACGCATAATAACAAAAAATTCGAAGTTGCCCATCGCGCCCCCCAGGGTGAACTTCAGCAAGATGGGCAGGATGAGGGTCCTGGTGCAGATCGACAGTTGGGGGCACAAATTTTTGTCTACCGAACGCGCTGAAGTGCTTTGAGGAAACTTGCTACCCGCGCCGGATCGACGGTGTTTGACCAAAGTCCGTCAAGCTTGAACGCGGAACCAATGATAAATCCGTCAGCGTCGTTGTAAAACTCGGCAACGTTCTTTTCCGTGATTCCCGAACCGAGAAACACCGGCAGATGGCAGTGACTCTTAGCCTCCCGCACGTCAGCGACAATCGGCGGTTTGCCGGTGGCGCTGCCGGTCACGATCACGCAATCAGCGCCCATGAATTCCACTGTCTCGGCCGTCTCACCAAGACTGACGTCAGCGGTGATCGCGTGCGCCGAGTGTTTCTTCTTCACATCGGTCCAGACCTGCACACGCGCCGCTCCGATCATTCGCCGGTAGCGTAGTAACTCTGCCGCGGATGCTTGAATTAAACCTTCGTCGGCAACGTGCGCGTATGCGTAACCTTCGGCGCGAATGAAATCAAGATCGGCGGCATGAGCCACCGCCATCGCTTCAATGTTTGCGCCGGCGAGTATTTGAACGCCTATCGGAAGACCACACTCGCGTTTCACTTCCGCGGCAATCGCCGTCATCGCGGCGACAATCTCTGGTCCAACCTCGCCGCGCAAGTAAGGCACGTCGTGCATGTTCTCGACGATCACGCCGTCGACGCCGGATTCGCGATACAGCTTGGCCTCGTTGCGTGCGAGGGTGATCAATTCAGAAACCGTCTGCGAACTGCGCGGTGTTCCCGGCAGCGCGCCAACGTGAATCACGCCGACAACCGGTTTGGGATGGGAGAAAAGTGAAGCCATAACGTCTCTGCAAGGTCAGCTCGAAGCGGGGGCGGGTTCCTGCGTGATGCGGTCCCATTCTTCGTAGAGGTTCTTGAGCAGCGCTTCCGTTTGTTGGTACTCGTCGTTCAAGGCAATCAGACGATCAGCATCGCGGGCCACTTCGGGCGTGCCCATCTGTTCGGAGATCGCGTTGAGCCGCGACTCGGCTTGCGCGATTTCGTTCTCGACGAGATCCGGTGTTCGCGCGTCTTTCTTTTTCTTGATCACCTTCACGCCGGGCTTTTTCGAGGCTGGAGCTTTTGGTTTGGGCGGAGGAACTTTTTCAACGACTTGAGCGGCAGGCGCGGCAACGACACTCACGAGGTTCTCCGGTTCAGTCTCTGAGGGCAGGGATGAAGGACCAATCCCAACCTTCCAATCGTGATACTCGGTGTAATCGCCGTCGTAATGTTCGGCGCTGCCGAGACCGTCCAGGGCCAGGATCTGCGTTGCGACGCGATCGAGAAAATAACGGTCGTGACTGATCGTGATGATCGTGCCTTCGTAAGCGTCGAGCGCTTCTTCCAGGGCTTCGCGCGATGGGATGTCGAGATGGTTCGTCGGCTCGTCGAGCACAAGCACGTTCACGCGCGAGTAGATCAACTTCGCCAGCGCAAGTCTTCCCTTCTCTCCGCCGGAAAGATCTCGCACGTGCTTGTAGACGTCGTCACCCGTAAACAAAAACTTTGCGAGAAACGAACGCAACTCGCCGGCGGTCGCACTCGGCGGCGCAACACGGCGCAACTCCATGATGATCTCATTGCGATCGTCGAGATCGTCGAGCTGCTGCGCGTAGTAACCAATCTGAACTTTCGTGCCCCAGCGCACGTCACCGGCCAGCGGCGCGAGCTTGTTCAGAATCGTTTTCAGAAACGTCGTCTTGCCCGACCCGTTTGGACCAATGATGCCGAGACACTCGCCACGCCGCAGAATGAACCCGATGCCGGCTGCGAGCATTTTGTCCGGATAACCGATCGTTAGATCGGTAACCGTCAACACGTGATTGCCGGTGCGTTCGATTGCCTGAAGCCGAAAGTCACCTGAGGACTGATCGCGCCGCACCGCGTCGAGGCGCTCGAGCTTCTCCAACATCTTGCGACGCGACTTCGCCTGCTTTGTCTTCTGCCCGGCGATGTTGCGGCGAATGAACTCTTCGGTCTTCGCAATCAACTGCTGCTGATTGTCGTAAGCGCGCTGTTGTGCTTCGCGACGCTCTTCGCGTTCGACGAGATAGTCGGAATAGTTGCCGGTGTAGCTCGCGGCGCGGCCGTTTTCGAGCTCGATGATGCGGCGGCAACAGCGATCGAGAAAATAGCGATCATGACTGATGATGACGTAAGCCGACTCGTACTCTTGCAAAAACTCTTCGAGCCACTCAACTGCGTTTACGTCGAGGTGATTGGTGGGCTCGTCGAGCAGCAGGACGTCGGGCGCAGCTAACAGCAGACAGGCGAGGCCGAGTCGATTCTGTTGTCCACCGGAAAGCTTTTCGGTTTCGAGTGACCACATCTCGCGCTCAAAACCGAGACCTTGAAGAATTGCTTCCGCGCGGGCGGCGTATTCGAAGCCGCCTTCGAGTTCAAACTCGTGCTGGAGATCGCTGTAACGTTCGAGAACCTTCTCGAGGTCGTCGCCTGCTTCCGCCATGCGATGCTCGAGCTCGTGCATCTCATGTTCGATCTGTTGCAGACGGCCGAAAGCGGCGAGGGCTGATTCGTGAACCGTGGAGCCGGGCTTGAAGTGAACGTGCTGGTCCAGGAGGCCGAGCTTTACGCCGCGCGCACGCACGACGTCGCCGCGATCCG
This sequence comes from Pyrinomonadaceae bacterium, assembly GCA_036281015.1. Classification (GTDB taxonomy): domain Bacteria; phylum Acidobacteriota; class Blastocatellia; order Pyrinomonadales; family Pyrinomonadaceae; genus PSRF01. Next base: position 3,599 of record DASUPR010000311.1, on the reverse strand, counting down.
CAGTTTCGTCGGTTCTGACAAGACGGAAGATCGTGCTTTTGCCGGCGCCGTTTCGCCCGACCAGTCCGACGTGCTCTCCGGGGTTGACTTGCAAAGACGTGCCTCGCAACACGTCCTGAGTGCCGTAGGACTTATAAACTTCTGAAAGACGAAACAGCATCCACTAACTGCACGGATTCTATCTATTCGCGTTCGCGTTTCCGTTCGCGGGACGCACCGAGACAGGCGAACTGCCGGCTCCGGGAGTCGTGGCTGCCGGGCTGCTTGCGGGAGCCGAAGCCGCAGGCGTTGTTGTGGGTGCCTGTGCCGGTTGTTGCTGCTGCGCTGGATTGGCTTCGCCTGCCGGACGCAAGCCCAGGTTGCCCGGGTTGTTCAGCATGTTCGCCGCGAGGTTGTTGACGATTCGCGCGTCGTTGATTGCCACCTCCAACAACGCCGCATTCAGAACCTGCTTGCGTTGATTGGTGAGCGCTTGAGTGATCTGCTGGCGCACGCCAGGACTGTCGAGCGTGAAGTTTTCATTCTGCAAGCGCTTCTCGGCGAGCTTGAAGATGTACCACTTGCCTCTAAAGAACGTCGGCTGCGTATAGTCGCCGACCTGCATGGAACCCATCAAATTGGAAATAAGCTCGGGTGGAAAGTTGTTTTCGCGCAACTGTTCTTCCGTCGCAAACCCGATGTCGCCACCGGCACGCAGCGAGTTGAAGTCTTCACTCCTGGCACGCGCAACGGTCGCGAAGTCCGCCTTGCCCTGCAACTGCTGGTAGATGTTATCGATCTTCAACTTCGCGTCGGCTTCGTTCTTGGCGTCGTCTTTAATTCCGGTGGAACTATTGTCAGCAGGGTCCACCACGATCATCGCGAGCGCAACACCGCGTCTACTCACAAACTGCTGCGGATTGTTCTTGTAAAAGTCTTCGAGTTCACGATCGCTGATCGTGATCTTGCCGTTGTACTTATCCTGAAGCGCGGTGATCGCCAGATCCTTGCGAGCTTCTTCGCGAAGGGTTTCGATCGACATGTTCTGCGCCTTCAAACCCTTTTCAAAGTCTTCCTGCGTCATGCCGGACTGTTCCTTTTGCTGCGCGATCGCGCCGTCGATCTGTGCCTCGGTCGGCAACACTTTTTCGCGCTCCGCTCGCTGGAAGAGGACTTCACGTTTGATCAGTCCGTCGAGTACGGTAAGTCGGGCTTGCGCCAGCTCCAGTTGTGACAGCGCTGCGGGATTGCCGCCGGCCTGCTGGCTGACGGCCCGCTCAACCTCCTGCAACATGATGTTGCGTCCGTTGACGGTGGCAGCCACCATATTTTCGTTGGCTTGCGTATTATTGGACGAGCAGCCAGCGAGAAGACCCGCAACCACGAGACCCGTCACAGCGAAGACTATTTGAATTTTGCGCACTTTAACTCTGCTCCTTTGCAATCTCTCTAACAGCCGCCTCTGCTTGACGACTCTGAAATCCGTTTGTTATAAATCTCGGTTTTGTAAATTAGGAGGTTGAAAACTATGGCTAAACGTTGCGAAGTCTGCGGCAAGGGCCCTCAGTTCGGCAACAATGTATCGCACGCGAACAATCGCACGCCGCGACGGTTCGATCCGAATCTACAGTCGATTCGCGTCCAGATGCCGCAAGGCGGTGCTCGCCGGATGAAGGTCTGCACCACGTGCATCAAGGCCGGCAAAGTCGCCAAAGCCGCTTAACGCGTTCCAACCAAATCTACTTGTCAACCTCCAACCGGCGCACCCTCAGTCGCCGGTTGTTTCATTCTGAAAGCAACGCCACCGCTTCGATTTCCACTCGCGCGTCGCGCGGCAGTCCGGCTGCCGCTACCGTCGCTCGCGCCGGCGGTGCTTCCGTAAAGAACCGCGCGTAAACCTCGTTCATTTGAGCAAACTCCTGCATATCGGCCAGGAAAACGGTCGTTTTCACAACCTTGTTCAGTCCGCTGCCGGCCGCCTCGAGCACCGCTGACAGGTTCTGCAACACACGTTCGGTTTGTTCGCCAATTCCGCCCGCGACGAACTGCCCCGTCGCCGGGTCAATCGGAATCTGGCCGGAAACAAACACAAAGCCGCCTGCGCGAATCGCCTGTGAATAAGGGCCGATTGCCGCCGGTGCATTATCTGTCTGAACGGGTTCTCTCACAGTAAACAAAGGCGGGATTCTAGCAGATTAGGCCGCGCCTTGCATGCGCTCCACGTCCAAAACGCCCGGAACGCCCTTGATCGAGCCGATCACTTTGTCGAGGTGCTTCACATCGAAAACCTCCACCGTGACCTCGATATGACCGCGCTCGTCTGATGCGACTGACGCGCGGGCGTCGCGGATGCCGGTTTTCATGTCGGAGATCGCGCCGGTAATGCCGGCGATCATTCCCGTACGGTTTTCGGTTATGGCCAACAACTTCACCGCGTAAGCAGTCTTCTCGGGCCGTCCCGCCCATTCGACTTCCACAATGCGCTCTCGATTCACCATCAACTGCGACACGTTCTTACAGCGCGTCGTGTGCACCGCGACGCCCTTGCCGCGCGTCACGTAACCGATGATTTCTTCGCCGTGGAGCGGATTGCAGCAGCGCGCGCGCGTCACCATCAGATCGTCGATGCCGCGCACGAGTATCGAGTCGTCGCCCAGCCGGATGAGACGCTTGACCGCACGCACGCCGCTCCGCAAACGCGACTCTTTCTGCTTGTCGAGCTGTTCAAACTGCTCCGGACCAAGATACTTCGCGATCACGTTTCGCGGCACCAGTTTGCCGTAGCCGATCGCCGCCAGGAGATCGTCCACGCGCCCGTAGCCGTAATCACTCGCCACACGCTTCATGTCCTTGTCGGTATCGCTCAACACCTTCTTCGGCGAGAGTTGGAAACGCGCCGCTTCTTTCTCAAACAGCTTGCGGCCGATCTCGATCGATTCAGTGCGTTGCTGCTCCGCGACCCAATGACGCACGCGATTGCGCGCCCGCGAAGTAACAATGAAGTTCAACCAATCGCGCGACGGATGCGAGTTGGTGGTCGTGACGATCTCGACGACGTCGCCGTTCTGAATCTGCGTGCGCAAAGGAACCATGCGGCCGTTGATACGCGCGCCGGTGCAGGTGTTTCCGACTTCCGAGTGAATCATATACGCGAAGTCGACCGGCGTGGCTCCGCGCGGCAACTGGATCACTTTGCCCATCGGCGTGAACGCATAAACGTCCTTGGGATACAGGTCGAGCTTCAGCGAGTCGAGGAAGTCTTTTGAATCCTTAACCTCTTGCGTCCACTCAACCAGCGATCGCAACGCAGCCAAAGCTTGATCGTCCTCGCGCGCGCCGCGCTTCCCTTCCTTGTACTTCCAGTGCGCGGCAACGCCTTCCTCCGCGATCTGGTGCATCTCTTCCGTGCGAATCTGCACTTCGAACGATTGCAGGTTGGAGCCGATCACTGAGGTATGAAGCGACTGGTACAGATTGTCGCGAGGGGTGGCAATCCAGTCTTTGATTCGACCGGGTACGGGTTTCCAGTTGTTGTGTACGACTCCCAGCGCGGCGTAACAGTGACGTATTTCGTTCGGCGTTATGATTCGCGCGGCCACGAGGTCGTAAACCTGATCGAT
>DASUPR010000310.1:0-11446 GCA_036281015.1 Pyrinomonadaceae bacterium | reverse complement strand
ACACCGTGAGCTAGTCCGACAGTGAAAACGATCAGTAATACGCCGACGGCGGTGCCGAGCACGCTGACCGCAGTGCGCGCAGGTCGATGAGCAATGTTTGAGAAGACGAGGCTATCCATAAGACGTTGTAAACGAGGGCTGCGATCCAGGATTCGTTGCCACGCGTTGGGCAGCGTGCGCCAGGTTAATACGATCAGGCCGGCCGAAGTCCACGCCACGATCGCGGCTTTACGCACGAGCGCGAGCGCGAGTCCGGCAGCAGGAGTGAAACCGAGCCCCTTTTGCAGGATGACTTCGGTGCCGCCTTCGTAGACGCCGATTGTTCCCGGCACGAATGAAAAGACAAAGTTGATGACTTTGGTGAGCGACTCGATGATGTATGCCTGCGCCCACTGCGGTTGAAACCCGAGCATGCGCAGCGCGAGATAAACCTCGATGACGCTCGTCGCGTGCGCCGCGAGATTGCAGGCGATCATCGCGAAGAATGCCGCCGGATGATGTTTGTAAAAGTCGTAGACTTTCGACTCGATGTGGTGGATGTGATCGCGGCGTTTGAGGATGACCTTCGGACTCAAACGCAACTGTGCGAGCCGGTCGATGATCCACGTCATCAGCATCACGCGCCGCTTCGCTGCGATCGCAACGGCCACGATGCCGAGCGTGGCGATGAGTGCGATGCCGACCAGCACGAAGTTGACTTCTTCCGGCAGTGGATACCACCACAACATCACCACCGCGCCGGTCAACACAAAAAAGACTACCGACAAGTTGTAAAGCAGATTGTCGACGACGAGTGCCGTAACGCCGTAGGTGAGTGGCACTCGTTTGCGCAACAGCGCGACCTTCGTCGCTTCGCCGAGCAGTGGACCGGTGAACGTCAGAAAGCTGATCGCTTCGCCACCGAGACGCGCGGCGAAAGCGTGTCGAAACGAGATGCGCCGGTGTTCCGGTGGAACTGCCGCGCGCATCGCGATCGTGCGCAGGAAGTGACGCAAGCCGCTAAGCGCGACGATGACGAAAAATCCGAAGCCGATGCGCAGCAGCGCGTCGAACAACGGCTGCACGCCGACGCGATTGATGACGAAGATTAGAAGCCCGAGACCGAGCAGGAAGGCGAATGCTTGCAGCCAGACGAAGGAGCGGCGGGAGGTGTTCGCAGCGGACGTTTCGGGTTCTTCCGAGAGTTCTTCTGTGTCGGTGTCCGGCCAGTTTTCCGCGAACTCTTCTCTCGACTCTATCATCTCTGTTGACTGCCGGTTTGCTGTTGAGCGGGAACCAGCTCTTGCACCACACGACCGGGGAAGCGGTTGAATCCTCTTTCCCGCAATGTCGGAACCGGTTCGTTATCATCGCGTATATCGCCGGTTAATGCCAACAGCGTCGGCACGAAACTCAAACTGTCGTAAGGTTTGTTGATATCGAGTGCGCGCGGAATGTTGGTGTTCTGACCACCCGCGACCATGAACACCGAATGTGTCGAGATGCGGAAGAACGAGCCGTGATTGCCACCGGGATTGAAACCGCGCACGTCGAAGTTCCAGTGATCCTGCGCCACGATCAGCATGTCGGCTTCGACGAGTTCACGTTTGCGCCGTTCGTAGTCTCTCATCACGCGTTCCTGGTTGCTGAGACTTGCGTCCTCAGACGAGAGCTTTTCATTCCTGTGTCGCGCGAGTTCCTCGTGCAAACCAACCAGACCATTTGAGTAATGTGTACGATGCAACGCTTCGAGCCACTCCTGATCGGTGTGCCACTCGGTCAACCACGCTGTGCGATCGGTTGCCGGAATATTCAGGTTCGGATCTTCAAAGATGCGCAACGGCAAACCCGCCTGCCAACTGATCGACTGAAAACTAAAACGACCACTCGCATCTTCCCTGAGATTGGCAATCGGCAGATAACGAAGACTCAAATTCCCCGCAGCATCGCGACGAGAGAGCAGCAGCGCCTGACGATTGGGACCGGCAGTGACCCAAACAACGTCCGGGTCGATCTCCTTGTCTTCGATCAGCGGCAGCACTGCTTCACGCGGCAGACGCGTCGCGATCAGATCGACCGGGCGATTGCTGATGCCGCGTTGCACGTTGTTCCTTACCGTCACGCCTTGCAGCAGCGCGAAATAGTCGATGCGCACGAAGCTGCGTTCCATGTTCAGCGAGCCATCGCTATTGAGCACGAGTCCGCCGGGCGCGATACCGGTGATGTAGTTTTGCAGTTGGTAGATCGAGTTGCGGTCGCCCATCGACTGCTTCGCAATCACCGTCGGGATTTTTATTTGCCCGGGTGAAAACGCTTCGGCCGAGAGCTTGAGAAGGTTCTGAAGAGTCGCAGCGTACTCGGTATATTCCTTGTGCTCCATTTGCCAGCGATCGAGTTGGACGAAGATGCGTTTCGCTTTGTCGTCGAGACCGGCGTTCTGTTGTTCCTTGGTGAACTTCTTTGGCTGCGACTCCCAGAGTTTACGTTGCTCTTCAATCGCGTGACTCAACGCGCCGAGTTCAGTGTTCAAGCCATCGAGATCGCGCTGCCAGTCAGCGCGGCGGCGTTCAATCACGGCGAAGAACTCATCGAACACGGCTTTGCGAACGTCTCCCTGCAGATCGCGACGTTGCAGTTGTTGCAACAGGATGTGGAGGAGATTCATGTCGCTGTCGCGCAACTGAACCGACGCGCGTTCGTTGCCGTCGAAATCGAGCATCGCCGTCGGATACGTGGTGCTCTCGCCTTTAAGGTAGTAGGTGTCCGGCGTGGTCGTCGTGATCAACGGCACGAGCGGATTCACGCCCTTGATGGAATAGTCGAGCATCAGGCGCCGCTTGGTGATCACGTGATGCCCGCCACCCATGCGGCTGCCGAGCAGTTTCACAAGGTTATAACCCTGGCTGTAGATCTTGTCGTTGCTGTTGAAGCCGTGATCGGAAACGAGCACGAGCGCGGTGTCGTCGGCGAGTGGACTCTGCTGAATCGCCGTCCACACCTGGCCGATGATCGCGTCCATCTGTTTGAGCACGAAGACCTGCGACTGCGTGTCGTTGTTGTGGTGCGCGATGTGATCGAAGTCAGCTAAAAAGAGATCGAGATAACGGATCTTCGGATTATTCAGCTTGGCGATGAGCTCGCGAACGAGTTGATCTCGCAACGCGCTGCGCACTTCGAATCCCATCGTCCATTCGTCAAACAGCTCTTTCGGCGACTTCGTAAACCGTCCCTGCAAACTTCCCTGTAACGTCGAATATCGGATGCCGCGCCCATACAGCGAGAGCGACAGATAACGTTCGTCGTGCCCGTAAGCGTCGGCGAGCATCGGCAACCCGAGCGAGTCGAGCACTTCAACGCCGCGCATGTCGATGCGCGCGCCGACGATGCCGGCGACGTAAAGCGGAAAGAAGTTCAGGTAGTCGTAGGAGTGTAGCGTGTAGCGATCGAACTCGACGTTGCCTTTGATTTGCAGATGCTGCCCGGTTTCGATCAACGACCACGAAGGCGCGGACAAGCTCATGCCGCGCACGTAAAAACTCGAGAGCCGCGAGCCGCGCTGGTAAAAGATGTGATCCATCCACGGCAAAGTGCTTTTGCCCGTGTCGTTGTCGCGTTGCTTCACCAGGCGATCGATTAGCTCGTACGGCAGACCGTCGCACTTGATGATGACGAGGCGCTTCGTGTTCGCGAATGCAGCCGCTTGCGACGCGCAGCAGACGAGGGCGACGACGAGGATCAGCCACAGCTTGCGCAGATAAGAGCCAGCGCGCGAGTCCATCGTTATGGCTGGCCTACCTTGACTGGGGAGGCGTTAACCGTGACGGCGATTGGCTGGACTGGTGGACTGACGCCACGCAGGTAATCGGTGGCGATGTCGCGGAACGTCTGATCGACAGCCGGGTTTTGCGAGATTCGCAGCAGTTCGTTTTTCGCTTTCGGGTTGCCGATGCGCGACAAGCTGTCGAGACACGCGCGGCGTGTTTCTTCGTCTTTCGTGCGCGCGAAGATCTTCGCCGTCGCAGACGCTGCACTGGCGCCTGCTTCGGAACCGTGCTGCGCGATGAAGTGCAACGACCGGAGCACTTCATTCATGTTCGACGTGATTTCGACTTCCGCACTCGTTTTTGCGATCTGCTGCAGAAACTTCGTGTGGTATTGCAAACGCCGCGCGATGTCGAGCCGGTCTTCCATGTCGACAGTGTGTTCCTCGCGATGCACGTACCTGCCGAACGTCAGAATGTTCAGAGCGCGGAACGCGATCTGCGCGTTGCGTCCGTGTTCCAGCGGCGTCATTTCCGCGCGCCGGTCCCGCTCGATTTTCGCCGCCAGTCCCGACGGATCTTGCGCAAACGCAACGAGCGCCTTGTACTGCGCCAATGCAAGGTTTACCTCAGCCTGGAGATCGTTCTCGAACGGATTAAGCGAGATCTTCTCAGTTCGTCCTTCGATTTCCTCGCGCAACTCGGGATCGAGCGAGTCGTTGAGCGCCAGCAGGAGTTTCAGTTGCGAATAAGTTTGCAAACGCGACGGCTGGTTGATGTCCATGCCGCGGCGGCCGGTTACAAAATCGTAAACAGTGCGGCCGAGGAAGAACGGCAGGTTGCCGAATTTCGAGACGGACAGAAGGTTTTTCGTGACGTCGTTCAAAACTCGCCGCGACATCTCGCGCTTCTTCGGGTTGTAGCTGTCGCGAAAGTCGACGAGTAGCATCGGGATCTTCGGCATGTCGAGACCATAGAGCGCGAGCGGAATCATCTCGACGGGTTCAGCGCCCACCGTGTCGCCATCGACAATCTGACCGTCGGCGTTGAAGTAACGCGTCTCGACGTAGCCTTTCCAGTTCAGCAATCGCTTGTCGTTCCACGGATTCGCGATGTTCAGAAAGCGATTGTTGTACCGAGCACCCTGTTGTTTTGCGAGATCGCGTTTCGCGACCCACAACAGCGCGTGCGTGGCGCTGCCGTCGGGCATCAGCAACGGTTCGAAGTAAAGCGATTCGGCTTCGGCGCGCTGGCGCAGCAGTTCCCAGTTGTGCGCACGTTCGTCGCGCACCTGCGTCGTCTTTTTCGCGTAGTAGCCGCGCAGGTTCGCATCGTCAACGAGGCCGCCAAAAGTTTTTTCCGTTAACAGAAGACGCGCCTGTATCGTCGCCATTTCCGCGTCACTCAACGCCGACTCGCCTTCGATGGCTTCGTAGAGTGACAGCACTGACAGCGCGCGGATGATATGCGACTTTCGATAATCGCTCGCATTGCGGTGATACGAAGCCGTCGATGCTTTGATTGGCGTGCTGTACGGATCGAGCAGAATGCCCTGAAGCGCGACCCAGAACATCTTGTTCCAGACGTCGCTTTCCGGCGCAGCGAGATCGAGCGCGGGCGGCGGAGTCTTCGTTGTTTTTCCTTTGTTACCGACGCGCGTGTAGAAGAAGGGAATCGCCGCCGCAAGACGTTGCTTCGTCGTTGGCCGCGTGTATGTCAACGGCCACACGTAGCGCAGGCGATTGTTTTCGGGAATGTTGTCGCCGAGAGTGTCGCGAAGAATAGACACTAACGGGATCCACCTGTCGTTTTTATCGGACTCGAGACCCGAGAGTTTTGCGTGGACCGTGATCAATTCCGCGCCGCCCGGAACGTCAATCTTTTCCAGACGCAGAATCTGCGAGAGCGGTAGAGTCGGATCAGTGTCCGTAACCTCAGTTGGATCTGGGTGTGGACCCTGAGCCCTGCTGATGATTGTGGAAAATGGCGCAACAACGAGCAGAAATGCCAGTAAGCTCGCCCTCAGTTGCCAGTGTCTAAGGCTTTGGATTCTCATCCTTTGTCATCGAACACTAAACATTATCTGGCAGTTGGGGAGTTTGTGCTGCACTCCTGGGGACGTCAGGACAAACAGTCACTCAAATAACCTCGCCCTCACAAAGACCTTGTGCAAACCTCATGCCCCTGAGGGCGTTAAGTAAATATACAGTAGTGTAACTGCTGTTGAATCTATTTTCTGCTGTCAAATGTGACAGGTTCTTCATTGCAACAGTCCGGGATCAGATGCCCGCGCCATGTAGCGGCGTTGTTTACAGACGAATGTAATCACAGATTTGTTAACGTGAAGGTTAAGGCGCGTAACTCGATGATTGGCTGCTAGCCTCGCTGTCCTTGTTGTCCTTCGGCGGCCCGGTCCAACCGGTGCGTTCGAGAAGACTGACCGCGAAGCGGCTTGGCACCGCAAAGTTTGAGGCCTGGTTCTCAGTGAAGACTGCAAAGTTTACGCCGATGACGCGTCCCGAAGGTCCAAACAACGGTGCGCCTGAACCGCCTTCCGCAGTTCGTGCGTCGTAAACGATTCTTCGCACGTCAAGATCGGTGATGCTACCTTGCGTGGTCAATGGTTGAATACGTTTGGTCTCGGCGAGATATGCGAGCTGTGCCATCGGTGTTCCGTATCGTTGTTGAATGCCTCGCGACTCGGCGTCGTCAAGCAATGCGAGCAAACGATCCGGACCCGAAGGATAACCCATCATCACGACCGTTTTGCCTACAGCAACTGCATCAGGATCGGTTTCCAGCGGCAGTATCGGCAACGTCTCTGGAATTTCGGGAAGATCGAGTTCGCAAACTGCGAGGTCGTCTCGCTGCGCCGCATTCTTGAATTTGAGTGGAATCGCCTGCGTGTAATCCGGGAAGTAAGCAATCAGCTTTTTGAGACGCGGCTGGGCTTTGAGTCCGCCGCTGATACTTTGCGCGCGATCGTCGGCGCTCCACGGCTGCGCGATGTGGCGGTTGGTGATCACAAAACCCTGGCCCACGTAGAAGCCGGTGCCGACAAACTCGTATTCTGCAATCGCGGCGTTGCCTTCGGGTGTTAACGATTCGAATGCGTTGCCACTTTGAACGGCGCTGCCGCTGTCGTTCAACTGCGATTCGGCGTAACGAAGCGGGCGTCCGGTTCCCGTCTCGACGAAATAGTATGAACCCGCAATCAAACAAACGCCGCGACCGTACTCGCTGCGTAACTTCACCGCCAGCGAGAGACTGTCCTGAAGTTCTTTGGTTGAGCGGCCGAGATCGCTGATCTGCGAGTTTGTTTTCAACACCTGATCGCGCATCTGGCCGAGTTGTGCGCGCTGATCGTCGATCAGGCGGCGGCTGCGCTGGAGCTCTTTGTACATCGCGAAGCCGAGATAAAGAACGCCGCCGACCAGCGCGAGCGCGATGGCCAGCGTGATCAGCTTCGTGCTTGGGTTGATCTCGCGCACCAGCTCGCGCGTGAACTCACGCAGAAAGACTTTGGCGTCGTCGCGTCTGGCGGTTGCGGCCGACTCGATCGCCGCGGCTTCGATGAACGGCGCGACGTGTGTTTCGCGCGCCGCTGCGCCGGGAACGACCGCAGGCAGCGCTCGCACCGGGTAGAAGTGCAGGATGAGCTCCGACTGGTCGAACCGGACCTCATCGCCGTCGCGGATCTCCGCGCCGGTGCGGACGGGCTCGCCGTTCAACGTCACCGTCGATCTTTCATCAAAATCGGTAACACGGTAGTTGCCGTTCGAGCGTGTCAGTTCGAGCAAAACGGCGTTCGCCGCTTCACGAGGCAGACTTGAAGCGCGCAGCCGAAGGTTCGCGGCGTCAGTGGTGCCGATCCGGATGTCGTCGTCGGTGAGGATTTCGGTATGCCGGTCTTCGCCCGAGGAGATGTGGATAACCAGGCCAGTTGCCATAAATTGCTAAAAGCGCCAACCTCTCGACGCGTTATTCTACAATGAGTTAGCATGAAATCGAAACGAGGTTTTGTTTGGCGGAAATAAAGTTTATTGACGACTGTGAGCGATTGATGGAATTGGCGCCGATTGCGTCGGCTCGAATTCAGCGCCACGTGTTTGTTTGCACGGGAAAATCGTGTTCGGCGGTTGATAGCGCAGCGGTGCTTGATGCGTTCGGCAGCGAGTTGAAGTCGCGCGGTCTTCAGTATGGAAAACTGTCGAAGGGTTGCAGTCCGGAAGGGACTGTCGTGTTAACCGAATGTGGTTCGGTTGGGTTTTGTGCGATAGGCGCGGCGGTGATGATTTATCCCGACGGGGTCTGGTACGCGCAAGTGCGTGCGAAGGATGTCCCCGAAATTGTCGAGGAGCATCTCGTCAACGGGCGCGTGGTCCAGCGGTTGGCGCTGATGAAAATACCTACGCCTGAGTAACCTCGGCTTGTTGTGTTGGCTTCCAACGTAAGACGGGTTTGCGCGCCGCGGCGGCTTCGTCGAGACGTCCGATACGCGTATCGTGCGGCGCGTTCAAAACCAACTCCGGATTTTCCACTGCCTCACGCGCAATCGATCTCATCGCTGCGATAAATTGATCGAGCTCCTGCCGGCCGACTGATTCTGTGGGTTCAATCAACATCGCGCCCTGAACGATCAACGGGAAGTAGATCGTCATCGGGTGAAATCCGTAATCGATCAAACGCTTCGCTATGTCGAGCGTGTGGACGCCCTTGCGCGACTGCCGCTTGTCGGTGAAGACCACCTCGTGCATCGGCGGGCTGTCGAATGGCTTGTCGTAGTCGCTCGTGAGACCTTCCGCGATGTAGCGCGCGTTGAGCACGGCGGCTTCAGTTGCTTCACGCAGACCGTCGTAGCCGTGCGTTAGCGTGTAAGCGAGTGCGCGCAGCATCATGCCGTAGTTGCCGAAGAACGCTTTCACGCGTCCGATGGATTTTGGTTGGTTGTGATCGAGACGAAATGTGTCGTCAGTTTTGACAATGCGCGGCACGGGCAGAAACGGTTCGAGTTCTTTCGTGCAACAGCATGGACCACAGCCTGGTCCACCACCACCGTGCGGCGTCGAAAACGTCTTGTGCAGGTTGAGGTGAATCACGTCCACGCCCATGTCGCCCGGGCGCGCGACGCCGACGAGGGCGTTCATGTTCGCGCCGTCCATGTAGACGAGTCCGCCCGCTTCGTGAACGATGTCGCAGATCTGTTTGATGTTGCGTTCGAACAGGCCGAGCGTGTTCGGGTTCGTGAGCATCAGACCGGCGACCTCGCCGTGCGCGCACAGTTCCCGCAGGTGGTCCAAATCAGTCAGACCTTCAGCCGTTGACCTGATCGTCTTCACCGAGAAGCCTGACAGATGCGCCGAAGCGGGATTGGTGCCGTGTGCTGAATCGGGGATGAGCATCGTGCGCCTGCCGGAAGCGGCGGCGCCGTCGCGCACGTCGAGAAACGCGCGGATGATCATGATGCCCGTCATCTCGCCATGCGCGCCTGCTGCCGGTTGCAGTGAAACTCCCGGCAAACCTGTGATCTCCGCGAGACATTCCTGAAGTTCGTAAATCACTTGCAGCGCGCCCTGGCTGCCTTCTTCGTCTGCGAGCGGATGCAGGTTTGCAAATCCCGCGATGCGCGCGACGCGCTCGTTCAGGCGCGAGTTGTACTTCATCGTGCACGAGCCGAGCGGATACATGCCGATGTCGATCGAATAGTTCCACGTCGACATGCGAATGAAGTGACGGACCACGTCGACTTCACTGACTTCCGGCATGCCTTCGAGATCGTCGTCGCGCTGAAACTCTTTCGGAATCAAACTGTCGACAGATGACTCCTCAACGTCGAGTTCAGGTAGCCGATAACCGATACGTCCCTGTTGTGAACGCTCGAAGATGAGTTGTTCGTTGGGACTAATGTGAGTGGTGACTTTTGTGATACCGCTGGTCATAGTTCGCTTAAAGCCGCGACGAGCGAGTCGATCTGCTCGCGGGTGTTTGTCTCAGTGACACAGATCAAAAAATCCTGGTCCCTATCCGGCACAAAGCGGGACAATGCAATCCCGCCTTCAATCTCTTTCTCTTTAGCCAAACGTGAAAGCAACTCTACGGCATTACGCGGTCCGCGCACGACGAACTCGTTGAAATACGGGCCAGTGAAGGGAAGTGAAAAGCCTTTGATTCCGGCGATTCGCTTTGCCGTGTAGGCCGCTTTTTGCAAACACTGATGAGCCGCTTCCTGAACGCCGCGTTTGCCCATCGCTTCCATGTAGACCGTTGCCGCGAGAGCGATCAGTCCTTCGTTGGTGCAGATGTTCGACGTCGCCTTTTCACGGCGAATGTGTTGCTCGCGCGTAGCCAGCGTCAGCACGAAACCGCGCCGGCCTTTCTTGTCGTAAGCCTCGCCGACGAGCCGTCCGGGAATCTGCCGCGCATACTTGTCGCGCGTCGCGAAGAGCCCGACGTATGGGCCACCAAACGAAAGCGGCACGCCGAACGATTGGCCTTCGGCGACGACGATGTCGGCGCCACACGCGCCCGGCGACTTCAACAGTCCCAACGACATCGCTTCGGTGATCGCGACGATTAGCAGCGCGCCTGTCGCGTGAGCGGCGTCTGCGAGTGCTTTGACATCTTCGATGCAGCCGAAGAAATTTGGCGACTGGACCACGATCGCCGCGGTTTTATCGTCCACGGCTTTCGCCAGTGCGGAACCGGTTTGACCGGTCTTCTCGTCAAAGTCTGCGAGCTCGAGATCGATGCCCGCGTGCTGGACGTAAGTCTTCACGACTTCGAGATACTGCGGATGCACTGCCGCGGAAGCGATCACTTTCGAGCGACGCGTGACGCGTTCGGCCATCAACACTGCTTCGGCAAGCGCAGTCGAACCGTCGTACATCGACGCGTTCGCCACTTCCATTCCGGTCAACTGGCAAACCAGTGTTTGAAACTCGAAGATAGTTTGCAGTGTGCCCTGCGAGATTTCCGGTTGATATGGCGTGTAAGCAGTGAAGAACTCAGAGCGCGAGATGATGTGATCGACGATGGTCGGGATGTAATGCGAATATGCGCCCGCGCCGAGGAAGCTGGTGCGTTGCGCGGCCGCATTCTGCCGGCCCAAACGTTCGAATTTATCGAGTAGCTCTATTTCCGAAAGAGCTGCGGGAGTGTTTAGCGGCCGCTGTAGTCGTAACTCTTGTGGGATTGAGTCAAACAGTTGCTCTGCTGACTTGAGTCCGATTGCCTCGAGCATCTCCGTGCGCTCTTCCGGCGAGTTAGGAATGTAGCGCAAGATTATTCGCTCTCAGCTTTCGTAAAATCTTCGTACTCGGCGGCGGTCAACAGGCTGTCGACGTCGCCGGGGTTCGCCATCTTCAAGCGGATCATCCAGCCCTCGCCGTACGGATCGGAGTTAACTTTTTCCGGTTCGTCTGCGAGCGACTCGTTAATCGTCACCACCGAGCCCGCGACGGGAGTGAAAACTTCCGACACGGCCTTCACCGATTCGACCGAACCGAACGGTTCATTTGCTCCAAACTCCTCGCCTGTTTTTGGCAACTCAACGTACACTACGTCGCCCAGTGAGTTTTGGGCATAGTCAGTGATGCCGATGATAGCTTGATCGCCTTCGACCCTGACCCACTCATGGTCCTTGCTGTAGTGTAGGTCTTCTGGAACGTTCGCCATGGTTCCTCCAGCTAATTGTTTTTTCCTGTCTG
>DASUPR010000309.1:0-4218 GCA_036281015.1 Pyrinomonadaceae bacterium | reverse complement strand
GTCGCGTTGAGTCCACCGGCGTTGATCGATCTGCAACGGGTTAGCGTCAATGTGCCGGTGCTCTTGTTTACGCTTGGTCTATCGCTGCTGACCGGAATTGTTTTCGGACTCGCGCCCGCGCTTCAGGCGACGCGTTTCGATCTTCAGGGCGCGCTGAAGGAAGGCGGCAAGAATGTTGGCGGCGCTGCCGGTGGTCATCACTTGCGCAATGCATTTGTGGTGACGCAGGTCGCGCTCGCGCTGGTGTTGCTGGTCGGCGCCGGTCTGCTCGTCAAGAGCTTCACACGGCTCCAGTCTGTCGACCCCGGATTCAATTCAGAAAACCTGTTGACTGTGCGTGTCACGCTTCCGTCGGCGAAGTACAACACGGAACAGAAGCGCATCGACTTCTTCCAACAAGCAATCACGCAGATGAGATCGATCCCCGGCGTTGAATCCGTTGGCGCGATCAACACCGCACCGTTCACCGGTCTCTACAGCGGAACAACCGTCGAAGTCGCCGGCGCGCCTCCGTTGCCACCTGAGCAGGAACTTAAAACCGGAGTTTGCGTAACTGATGCTAACTATTTTCCGACGATGCAGATTCCGTTGCTTCGTGGCCGGCTCTACACTCAACAGGAAACGACGGAGATGCGTCACGTCGTGCTGGTGAACGAGACGTTTGTGAAGAAGAACCTCGGCGGTGAAGACCCGTTGGGCAAACGCCTCATCATTTACATGAAGCAGGAGAACGTGCCGACGGAGATCATCGGCGTGGTCGCTGATAACAAACATCTCGGACTCGATACGGCTGTCGAACCGATGGTCTATTGGCCCCACGCGGAACTCGCCTTCGGCGGAATGACGTTGATGATAAGGACCACGGGCGATGCGAACGCGGTCGCGCCTGCTGCACGCAGCGTGATTCGCGGGCTCGATCCACAGCAGCCGATCGGCGCGGTTACGACGATGAACGAGCTGCTTTCCGTTTCCGTCGCGCGGGCGCGGTTCAGTGCGTCCTTGTTGACGGTGTTTTCGATCGTCGCGCTGGTGATGGCCGCTGTCGGGATTTATGGAGTGATGTCCTACACCGTTTTGCAACGCACGCATGAAATTGGCGTTCGCATGGCGCTCGGCGCGCAACGTTTCGACGTGCTGAAGCTGGTGGTGAAGAAGGGAATCGTGTTGGACCTCGTCGGTGTTGCGGTTGGTCTGGCTGCTTCATTTGTGCTCACACGATTGATCTCGACGTTGTTGTTTGAAGTGACAGCGACGGACAAGACGACGTTTGCCGTCGTTTCGGTTGGGTTGTTTGTAATCACGCTGCTGGCGTGTTTCGTGCCGGCGCGTCGCGCGACGAAGGTCGATCCGATGAAGGCCTTGAGGTACGAATAATCATGCAAAACCTAATCAAAGATGTTCGTTACGGCATTCGGATGTTGACGAAGAATCCGGGTGTGACGCTCGTGGCAGTGATCACGTTGGGTTTAGGCATCGGCGCTAACGCAGCGATCTTCAGCGGCGTGAATGCGTTTTTGCTGAAGCCGCTGCCGGTGCCGCGGGCGAGCGAGTTGATCCGGCCGATGGAGATTGCGGAAGACCGCGAGCTCAACGATGAGATGTCGTATCCGGACTTTCTCGACTATCGCGCGCAAAGCACTTCTGTGGCGATCGCGGCGGAAGACATGGTCCCGGTGGCGATCGACACTGAGAACCAGAACAACGTCATCTGGGGCCAGGTCGTTTCCGCGAACTACTTCGACGTGATTCAGGTGAATCCGATCCTCGGGCGAACGTTCGCGCCGGATGAAGACAAGACGATTGGCGGCAGTCCCGTGTTGGTGTTGGGCCACGGTCTTTGGCAGCGGCGCTTTGGTTCGGATGCAAACATCGTCGGGAAGAAAGTTCGGTTGAATAACCGGCAATACGAAGTGATTGGCGTGGCGCCGGAGTATTTCACCGGGACGAAGTTTGCGCTGTCGATGGATTTCTGGACGCCGATCTCGATGGCGGAAGAGCTGCGGCGCGTGCCGAAGTTGCTCGAAGATCGCGGCAGTCACTGGATGAATGTGATTGGCCGGTTGAAGCCTGGCTTTACTTTGGACCAGGCATCCGCGGAATTGGCCGGGATCGCGACCAGAATAAATGAGGCGTATCCCAACAACCGCGCGAGCGGCACGCAGGCGCTCGTGATGACCGAGACCGATGGGCGTTTCGAAGACATGGGCGGCGTGTTCAAGAGCGGCGGCGCGATCGCGATGGCGATCGTTGGTCTGATACTGCTTATCGCGTGTGCGAATGTTGCCAACCTGATGCTGGCGCGTGCGGCGGCGCGTCGCAAGGAGATCGGTATTCGTTTGGCGCTGGGCGCGAGCCGCCTGCGTTTGATCCGTCAACTGCTGACCGAGAGTTTGCTGCTTTCGGTTATGGGCGGTGCGCTTGGTTTGTTGCTCGCGGTTTGGGTGACGAAGTTGATGGAAGGGTTCGTTCCGATCCTCGAATACACGATCATTAAAGACTTCTTTGCACTCGACTCGCGCGCGTTGCTGTTCACGCTCGTCGTGTCGTTGGCGACGGGTTTGATCTTTGGGCTCGCGCCGGCGTGGCATTCGTCGAATCCTGAAGTGGTGCCTATTCTGAAGGGTCTGCCGGAAGTCCAGCCCTTCAGAGGCCGGAGAGGCCGGATGGGCCGGTTTACTTTGCGCAACAGTCTCGTGGTTGCGCAGGTTGCGCTCTCGTTGATGGTCCTGGTTTGCGGCGGGCTCTTCATTAAGAGTTTTCGCAAAGCGCAGACGATGGATCCGGGTTTCAACAATCCGAATGGATTGATGGTGTCGTTGAGTCCGCAACTGGTTGGTTATGACAACGAGCAGACGCGCAACTTTTATAAACAGCTTGTCGAGCGCACGCGCAATCTGCCGGGCGTTGAAGCTGCGGGCATGGCGCGTTTGCTGCCGCTCGGCGACAGTTCGAATTCGAATGGTCCAGTGTTGAAGGAAGGCGAGACGCTGCCGCGTGGGAGTTCCGGCCGCACGATCATGACGAACGTGATCGGGCCGGGTTATTTCAAGGCGATGCAGATCCCGTTTGTCGAAGGGCGCGACTTTGATGAGCGCGATCAAGTGAAGACGCAGTCGGTGATCGTTATCAATCAGCGGATGGCCGAGATGCTTTGGCCGGGTGAGAGCGCGATTGGGAAGCGGGTGTTTGTAGGTTCCGAGAGTCGCACAGCGTGGGAAGTTGTCGGGGTTGTGAAGACCGGGAAGTATCGCTCGTTGGCTGAAGAGCCGAGGCCTTACATCTACTATGCGATGACGCAAGCGCGCCCGGGCAACATGGTGCTCGTGGTTCGCAGCGGTGTCGATCCGCGCGGGCTGGTTGGTTCGATTCGCAGTGAGGTGCAGGGGCTCGATCGCGCGGTGCCGATCTCGGCGGTGAAGACGATGAACGATCACCTGACGTACGCGTTGTGGGCGCCGAACATGGCCGCGTCGTTTTCGCTCGCGTTTGGGGTGCTCGCGGTGTTGTTGAGTGCGGTTGGTCTTTACAGCGTGATGGCTTACGTGGTGTCGCAACGCACGCGTGAGGTTGGCATTCGCATGGCGTTGGGCGCCGAACGTAGTCACGTGTTGAAGATGATTACGAAGCAGGGAATGTGGCTCGCGGGTATCGGTGTGGTGATCGGTCTTCTGCTCGCGCTCGGGTTGGTGCGAGTGTTGTCGTCGTTGTTAATCGGTGTGAGTGGCTACGACGTCGGGATTTTTGTGATCGTACCGCTCTTGCTGGCTGCGGTAGCCCTTGTTGCCTGCTACCTGCCGGCGCGACGCGCGACGAAAGTCAATCCATTGATTGCGTTACGGTACGAGTGAGTTACGGAGCGGCTTTCAGCCTGGGCTCTGCCCCCGGATGTGAGGCAAGGCTCCGCGTTGCCGGCGGGTTTTGAAAGAGAAGTTGGGCTATGCCCGGGGGCGCAGCCCCCTTGGTTCTTAGGGGTCGCTTCCGGCGAGGCGTAGCCTCGCCTCACATCCGGGGGCAGAGCCCAGGCCAAAAGTGCGCAAGAGCTGAAAGGCCAAAGTAGCGAGAGGATAGGAGAAGGGATTTTTGCGAGCGCGGGCGATGGGTTTGAGAGAGACAGAAACTAGGACGAGGCGATGAGAAAAGACATTAGCTACGCGATACGCGGTTTATTGAAGCGGCCGGGGTTTGTGGCCATTGCGGTGGTTACGCTGGCGCTGGGGA
>DASUPR010000308.1:0-9476 GCA_036281015.1 Pyrinomonadaceae bacterium | reverse complement strand
CGCGCAGTCGTTTCGCTTCATTATTTCCCAACGCCTGATTCCGCTTGGCGACGGCAAAGGGCGCATTGCCGCGATTGAAATTCTGAAAGCGACGATGCGCACGCGCGAGTACATCGAGAAAGGTGAATCGGAAGGGAAGTCGCTGATCGACGCGATGGAGCAGGGCGATCAGGACGGAATGCAGACCTTCGACACCGTCATCGAGCAATTCATCCGCGACGGTGTGGTGAGTATCGAAACCGCGCTGCCGTACGCGACGAACCAAAACAACCTTCTACTAAAAATCTCCGACCTGGCTGGCGCGCCGCGCCCGGTGCAACCCGAAAAGCCGCCGCGAGATGAGACTTCGATGCTGGACTTAATTGAGCCATAACGTTGTAGGATAGTCGCACTTTTCAAGCTGGGGACCTCGCAACCGATATCTCAACCTTCTCCCTCGAGGTGTGCTCATGAAACTCAAACGTAATTTCCCCCAGACCGTCGTGCTGTCTGCTTTGTTGTTTGCGCTTTTCGCGTCAGCTTCAGGCCAGGAGCAAACTCCACCGAATCCCCCGGCGGTACCATCGATAATCGGCCCCGCTGAGATCCTTATCGATCGCAACACAGGTGTGGGCACCACAAAACTTAATCTTCGTAGTACAGCGCAGTTGGATGGCTGGCTTACGGGCCGTGTAAATTCTGATTCGGAGCCCAAGCCCCAGCTCACTTTCAAGACTGACCAGAACGCCACAAACGAAGATCCGGTTTTTCACCTGACGACCGATCCCAGGAAAATTACGACCGTTGTCGCAACTGTGACCGGTGTGAAGCAGGCAGGTTCGTTCGACGCTGATCTCGCATTTGAGGGTAACGATTTCGGCAAACTCAAGATTGTCTATTTACCGTTCAACGTAACAGTGGATGGACCAGATACGAATAAGCTTGACTTGTCACTGGTCGACAACCAGGTCACGACCTTCACTCTCAAGAACGATGACCCGATCGCGTATCCTGTGATTTGGCGCCTGCATATCGACGGGAGTGAGATTTGCGGCGGCCAACTCACGTTGCCCGCTAAAGGCTTGGGACTGCTTCAGTGTAAACCGTCAGTACCCTTCCAACGCGTGGGAATCGGCGACTTGTTCAAAGCTGAAAGCACTGAGGGCGCAGGCCGTTCGCTGCTGCTGTATCCGGTTCTGCCCGGGACGAGCGCAAGCTTCGACCCAAATTCGCCGTGGAAAGCCATTCCTGTTAAGGCGAGCATTAGTTGGTTTGGGTCCTCGTATCAACAGTACCTCGGGTATTTTGTCATCTTTGCAATCCTGACACTCGGTGGATTGACCTCCCTGGCATTAAGTCAGGCGCTGCCTAATCGGCTGCGGCGGCTCCACATCAAGGAACGACTCTCGAATGCGACTGACGCCACCGCCAACCTGACCAGCAACATCGGTTCGCGTTTGCAGGTGCTGCTGCGATTGGAACGAAACCGGCTCGAGGATTTGCTCAAGTCGCGAAATACGTTTTCACCTGATTTCGCAGACATTGCCAAGCGTTGCAACGAAAGCGCTACCCGGCTCGAGTCGCGGCTTAAGTTGGCGCAACAAATCGACGTCGTGCTCAGCCGGCTTGAAGAGAAACTGCCGCTTGGACCACCGCCACGCCAGATCATTGCTATTGAGGAGTTGATCGACGATGCAAAGGTTCTGCTGTCAAAAACAGAGCCGACCGATAAGGATCTCGAGATGGCCCAGGCGGCGATCACCGAAGCGTCCAATAAAGTCGATATCGTGAACCAAACTGACGATACATTTGGAGAATCACTAGCGAAGCGAGTGCTCGACGTGCAAACCGATATTAAGACCGACTTCTTGAGTGACCCGCTTTTTCAAAAGCTAAATTCAGACTTGCCGGGTCCGTTCAAGGCCGTTCAGCGCATTTCCAATGCCTCGTTGCCGATTCCCTCGCTCAAATACGCTGAGTTGGACATGGCCGTCGAGAAACTTACGTTGATGAAAGAGTACGTGATGCTGGCTCAGGGAACTCAGGAGCAGGAAATGCTGGAACGGCTGGACAGGTACCGGCCCAAACTTCTCGGCTACCTGCAACTGCATAGCTGGCCGGCGATCCGTTCAGCGCGTCTACTCATGCGACAGATGAAAGACGACGTGTATCCGAGTCGCCTGCGAGAAGCGTTGCTGGCCAAGTCGGCAACGATCGTGATGACGGCGATGCGCGCCTACCATCGAGCACCCCTTGAGTTTTGCGTCTGTTTCACGAGCCAGGCCCTCGAAAACTCTGCCGCGCGGGAAGAGTGGACATGCCACTGGGCGTTCGGCGACGACCTTACTGAAACCGGCTGGACTGTTTCACACTACTTCCAACTCAAACGCGATGGCCGCCTCAAGCGGTTGGTGCAGCAGGACTTCAAGATCAAAGCCACGTTTGTCGACGAGGTGGGCAATGTGCTCAAGGATCCGGCTACTAACGAGCCACTAACACTCGAGAAGCCGGTTACCGTATTTCCCGCACGGGAGCAGCCATTCTTCGGCGAGCGCGCGCGAACAGAGCTACTGAAACTAATGGCCGCGCTGTTTATCGCCGTTCTGGCGCTGGTGGCCGGGGCGCGCGAGGAGCTAATGAAACTCGATATACTGCCGGGGCTCATTGCCGTCTTCACAATCGGGTTTGGCGCTGACACGATCAAGAACCTGCTTACAAAAACCGAAACGACGTCCTGAGGTTTGTTGAGCTGGTTTTGCCATCACCGCTCGGGTCGAGTAGATTCTTGGCATGGTCTCAAAACGTAAACACGTTTTGTGGGGGCTTGTCTTCTTTGTTGGTTTTCTCTTCCCGACCACTTACTTAGCTGTTCAAGACTCCGATGAGATTCGCATCGACGTGCCTGCCGACGCGCAGATCACGGTGCGAAACGACTTTGGCAACGTCTCGGTTGAGGTCTGGAACAACAGCTACGTCGCAGTTTCAGCCGCAATCGAAGGCTCCGCGAAGTTCAGCCGCTCACCAATCGTTATCGATAATCGCGGCAAAATGTTATCGATCTCCGTGGTGCGGCGCCCCATCGATCCCGCCGTTGCGATTCATCTCAAGCTCAAAGTTCCGGTGAATGCCAACGTCACCGGCAAGTCGGCACAAGGCGAGATCCAGATCGATCGCAGCCAACCGACCAAGCCACCGGAACTGATCGGACCCGGCAGCGAGAAACCCACAGCCGGAACACCCGCGAACGAACCCGACAACGCCGAGATCAGCGAGGGCGACGTCATTCGCGTCGACTCACAACTCGTCACGCTCAACATCAGCGTGATCGACCGCGGCACTAATCGCGGACTGATGGGTTTAACCCAGTCCGACTTCCGCTTGTTCGAAGACGGTCAGGAACAGCGCATCGTGCAGTTTGAATCTTCCTCCGCGCCGTTCGACATGGTGCTGCTGATCGACTTGTCGGGCTCTACCCGCGAGGTCGTTAAACTGATTCGCGCGGCCGCCATGCGCTTCGTCGAAGCGGCGCGTCCCGCCGATCGAATCGCCGTGATCACGTTTGCCGGGGAAGCAAAGATCATTTCCGAACTGACTGCCGACCGCGATCTCCTGCGCCAACGAATCGAAACGATCGACACCGCGCGCGGCGATACAAAACTCTACGACGCGACAAACTTCGCGCTGAGCGAAGTGTTGAAGCAGTCGAAGAACTCGCGCCGCACGGCAATCGTGGTGATGAGCGACGGCCTCGATGGAACGATTCCCGGCATCAGCGGTCAACAGGGTTCGGTGAAATATTCATATCCGGAGACACTGCGCAACATCCAGGAGTTCGACGGGGTTCTCTATACGTTGTGGCTCAACACCGAGTACGAAGCGATGAGCCCGCTCGATACTCAGCCTGAAGCATTCGAGATGGGACACAATCGAATGAAAGAGATGGCGGACGCGGGCGGTGGGATTTTTTTTCCGGTCGAGCGCTTGACAGATCTCGCCGGAGCTTACGAACAGGTGGTCGCGGACCTCGGAACGGTATATAGTTTGGCTTACAAGCCCGCAAACAGCGCGCGTGACGGACACTGGCGCGCGATACGCATCGGAGTTAATCGACCAAACGCTGTGCCTCGCGGCAAGCGTGGCTACTATGCGAATTAGCCTCCTTTCAGTTCTTGCCTTATTCGTTCTGACTGTTTGTGTGTGTGTCTGCGATGTTCGGGGCCAGGAAACTGTCGAGACAATTCGCATCGATTCAGACCTGGTCGATCTGAAAGTGAGTGTGCTCGGTCTCACCCCGAACGCGCCCACGCCGTTGCTCGAACAGAAAGACTTTCGCGTGCTCGAAGACGGCGTGCCGCAGGAGATCCTGTTCTTTGCCGCGGCCGACGCGCCGTTTGATCTCGTGCTGCTGCTCGATCTTTCCGGCTCAAACTCCAAGAACCTGAAGATGATTCGCAACTCGGCGAAACGCTTCGTCGACGCGGCGCGCGACGTCGATCGCATCGCGCTCGTGACCTTCACCGATCGGCCCGCGCTCTATTCGTCGTTCACTCTCGATCGCCGCAAGTTGAAGAAGAGTATCGACGACATGGACGAAGCGATCGGAGGCACGAATTTTTGGGACTCGCTCGATTACGTGGTGCGGGATCTGATCGGAAGCGGCGGCGGCTTGCGGCGCAGTGCCGTGGTTGTGATGACGGACGGGGTCGACAACGCTTTGCCCGATGTGCCTGGGCCGGGTTCGAGAACTCCGTTTGAAAAACTGCTCGAGAGCATTCGCCAGTCGGAGAGCATCATCTTCCCGATCTATCTCGACACTGAAGAACAGAACGTGAAGCGTTTTCACGTGCCGCGTGCGGCTTACGCGCAGGCTCGCGATCAGTTGGGCCAACTCGCTTCGCTTTGTGGGACGACGCTCTATCGCGCCGCGAAGCTAAAAGATCTCGATTCGGTCTACGCACGAGTGGTTCGCGATCTCAGCACCGTCTACAGCATCGGCTATCGCCCGTCGAACAAATCGCTCGACGGTAAGTGGCGAACGGTCGAAGTCCAACTGAACAACCGTCCCGATCTTCTCGCCAGAACAAAACGCGGATACCAGGCCAAACTAATCGAACCCAGCCAGTAAAAGCTTGTAAATAGTCTGCGTAGGACTATAATGCTCGCGAGATTAACCGGCCGACCCCCTAAACAGTCTCAATTCGGAGGACCTTTCCCGTGAGAAAACGCTTTTACCTCCCGCCGATCTCTATTCTCTCAGTCGCACTCATACTCTGTTGTTCGATTGTGACCATCGCTCAAAACCGCGAAAAGTTCGTTATTTCGGCCAAAGCAGGCGGGATTAACGCCATCACGGGTGGCGCGACCGTTAGCTCGCGTGGCGACTCAGCCTGGGATCAGCTGATGATCACGGACGATCTGAACTCCGGCGACCGCGTCCGCACTGAGTATGACGGAAGGGTGGAAATTCTTCTCAATCCGGGCTCGTATCTGCGTCTCGGAGGTAACTCGGAAGTCGAACTCCTCGACAACTCGCTGGCAAATCTCGAAGTTCGCCTTTTGCGCGGCACGGCTATCGTCGAAGCCACCGGCGCGGACGGACTCGAGCTGAACATCGGCATCAGCACGCCGCACACGCGTCTGGCTATCGTTCGGCAGGGACTTTATCGCTTGAATGTGGTGCCGGAAGACGCGACGGAACTGATCGTTCGCAAAGGCCGCGTGATTCTGAGCGACTCGCACACGAAGGTTAAGGGCGGAAACAAGGTGGTTTTCAGCGCCACCAACGTTTCGGTCGCCAAACTGAACGACCAGGAAAAGAAAGTCAAAGACGACGTCGAGGTTTGGAGCAAAGACCGGGCGAAGACGCTGGCGCAAGCAAACAGCCGCATCACCAACAGGATGCTCAACGCCGCGCTGACTTCTTATAACAGTTTCAGTTATCAGTGGCCGAATCGCGGATTGGGTGTGTGGTTCTATAACGCCCGGAGCGGTTGCTACACGTTCCTGCCGTTCTTTTACGGCTTCGGCTCGCCGTACGGCTCTTCCTATGGCACATCGATCTATTACCCACCAGCTTACACCGGCGGCTACAACCCGCCCGCAGGTGGTGCGAACGGCGGTGGTCAACCATATCCGGGTGGCGGCAGTGGCAATGCCGGAGGTGGCCGGCCTGCGGCGCCGACTCCGCCCTCTAGTGGCGGTTTTGGTAACGGTGGCAGTGGTGGCGGATTTGGCGGCAGGGAACCGCGGATGATCAATCCCGAGACCGGCAATCCGATGCCGCGCAAGAACCTGGAAAAGATGCCCGGACAGCCGTAATTCGGGCGGCTAACGCCGGCTTTCCTTCAGCAATTCTTCCAACTCTTCATTGATGAGCGACTTGATCTCCGGCTGTTTTAGTCCGGCAAGGATCAACTGCGTCAACGCCGTCCTTAATTGCGCCCGCAGGCGTTCGTCCGGCTTGTCTTTGAGTGTCTGGGAGATAACTACGGCGCCCGAACCGTGGCGCACGCGGATCAATCCCTCGTTCTGCAGTCTCCGATAAGCAAAAGCCACGGTATTTAGATTAACGCCGAGGTCCGACGCCACCTGCCGCACTGGCGGCAGAAGCGTCCCTTCGGTGAGCTCGCCCCGCGCAATCAGGGTCTTAATCTCATCAACCAGTTGTTGATACAGCGGCCGCGCGTCGCGTTCGTCTACAGTAACGTACATATTGTCTGTTGCATGTATACAGTAGACAATCGACGGTGTCTAGCGTTTTGTTTTGATAGCGTCGGCGACGGAAAGGGCGGTTTGGGCGACAGAACTCAAATCGGGAAAAGGGCTGACGGTGTCGCCGGCCACAAAAAGGTTCGGGAGTACGGTCTGAGGAGACGGGATTTTAGAAGATTGGATACCCATCACCATGCCGAGCTTCCGGCGGGTTTGGTCGTAGAAAGTGCGAGGGTTGGCGGTTTCTATGATCTCGATGCCGGAGCCGAGTTCCGGAACGGCGGCGTGGAGTTTGGTCCAGAAACGTTCCAGGGCGGCTTGATCGGATTCTTCGAAGTCTACTTCGCTTGCGTGATAGGTAAACCACTCGTTCACGTCCGTGGCTGATTTGAGTGTTACTGTTCGGCCATGAACTGCGAGTGTGATCTCGGTGAACCAATCGTCGTCGGCGTCGGTGGGTGTTGTGGCGACGAGCATTCGTCCGCTTGGCAGACGCTGAATTGCCGCTTCTTCGATCGTCGCGTAGACGACGTAAGCTCCGCTGCCGTGCAGTGCATTGAGCTGCTTCTTTATCTCGGACGGGGTGCGGTTCAGGCCGATGAGTTTGCCGTACGTGTCCCAGATCGTCAGGTTGCTGACGATTGCTGTTCGGGCAGCGACTCGTTCGCCACTCAACAGATCGACGCCAATCGCTTCGCCAGACTGATCGTAAGCAAGCCGAAGCACAGGAGTGTCGAGCCGAACCGTGCCGCCGCTGCGTTTGATCGATTCAGCCAAACGCTCCGCCAGCGTCGCTGGTCCGCCGTGGATTGCGTAGAGCGGTCCGCGTGCGCGCGCGACTCCGGCGCGTAGCTGTAAATCGACGACCAACTCGTCAACAAAACTCTCGTCCCCAATTAACTTAACATCCGTGCCGTCTGCGAGCCGCACCACATACGGCTGCGTCACGAGCGAAGTCTGCGGTACATCAACCGGCAACTCCGAAAAAATCCGCTCATAAATCTCACCCTGACCAAAGGACGTGTAAACGCCCATCCCCGGCTCAAACTGAAACCCCGAAAACTCAACCCGCCCAATACACCCACCAACCTGCGACTGCCGCTCCAGCACACACGTACTAACCCCGCGCGCCGAAAGCAATGCGGCCACGGTCAGCCCACCAATCCCGCCGCCCACTACGACTACGTCATAGCCCGCAGCCATCGCGAATCAATTCTGGCTCCACTTAATAAACGGCGAGAGCGCAATGAATATGGATTGGATTCCGTTGAAGACGAGATGAATGATGAACGACGGCAGCACCTTGCCCGAGAAAGCGCGCACCAGCGTCAAGGTGACGCTCAAGAGCGAGATAACGCCGATCACTGCCAGGTTGTCTTTGTATTGGAAGACGTGAACACCGGCGAACAGCAGCGACACGACTAAGATCGCGATGATCGTACCGAGCGTTCGTTCGATCGCGGAATAAAGCACACCACGGTAAATCAGTTCTTCCACCAGCGGAGCTGTGAATGTCGCTACTAACGCGGTCATCAACCGAGCCGGCACCGAACTTTCCACGAGCAGGTCCAACTGTGTCTTGTTGCCGCCCCAGTAATACGTTACGACGGCCCCGAGCGACAACAACGCGACCGCCAGCCCGGCACACACGAGCACGACAGTAGCCGGGCTAAAATTCTCCGGCCATTCGAACCCAACAGTCTTCCAAAACGGACGTTTCCGTCCCTCAGTGACCATAAGCCAGATCAAGCCGAGGGTCAGCACATGCGTCGGCGCCACCGCAATGATTTGCAGGAAAGCAGCGATCTTGTCGGTCTGTAAAATCTCGAGGTTTAGGTCGCCGGTAGTTGACCGGACATAAATCAAGTACGGAACGGTGAAAACCAGTTGCACCGCGACGAGCAAGAGGATGCTGCCGACCCACAACATGAACGCTTTGGCGAGGTTGTACCAGTCGTACCACCGGCCCACGGTTGGCGCGGGAGCGATCGGTTGAATCGTGTTTTCTACGTGCTGTTCCGGCAGACTGCCATGCTCGGTAGGTAGAGGTGTCTGTTGGGTTGAAGACTCGTTTGTGATCACCGAGCGAGTTTATCACGGATGATTCAGATGAACTCTTAAACAGCAGGATAGTCGACTTCGAGCAAAGGCACGCCGATCTTTGGCGCTGCGAGCATGAGGCCGATGATCGTCTTCGCGTCCTGAATCTCGCCGCTCGTGATCATCTCCAATGCTTCTGAAACCGGCAGCCGCACGACTTCGATGACCTCGTCCTCTTCGAGACGTTGTTTTCCCTGCACGAGTTCGGTTGCGAGATAGATCCACATCTTCTCTGCGCAAAAACCTGGCGAGACGAAAAACTCCGTCAGCTTTTCCATGTGGCCGGCGATTAGGCCGAGCTCTTCCTGAAGCTCGCGTTCGGCGCCGTGGTCCGGACGTTCGCCGTCGTCGAGAGTTCCGGCGGGAACTTCCAGCAGGTAGCGCACCGCGGGATGACGATACTGCCTGACGAGCGCGACGGTGCCGTCGTCGAAGACGGGCACGATCACGGCGCTGCCGCCGTGATGGACCACTTCGCGTTGGTACGTGAGCTCGCCTTCGCGGACGGTGTCTACGGTCACGCTGAACACGCGGCCGGCGAAGGTTTTCTGGCTGCTGATGATCTGTGGCAGTTCGTGGTGTGGCGTTGTCATGCTGGTTCTTTCGTTAGTTTCAAAATCATCGGGCGTGTCTCGCCGATCAAATAGAGCGATCCGGTAACACAGATCAAACCATCTTTTGGTGTT
>DASUPR010000307.1:0-8698 GCA_036281015.1 Pyrinomonadaceae bacterium | reverse complement strand
GGAACGACACTCGACCGGAATCGGTCCCTCAACGCGCCGCGGATCGATCTCGCGCCAGTTTTTCGAACGGTCGTCAGCAGCGCCCCACGCGAGATCCTGAACGTGGTTCAAACGATACTTCGCCGCGTCGTCATTCTCGTCGTAGGTAACAGTCCATTTCTTATTTACAGTTCGCAAAAAGCCGAACAGTCCCTGACTGTCGTCTTTCGCACGTTCGCGCAAAATATCATCGGGCGACTTCCGCGCGTGCTTCTTATCGATCAAAACTTTCCCGGGCGACTGTTCAAACGCGTCCAGCCCAACCTGTCGGATCGTCATAAACGCCACCGCCGTAATCCCGACGACGAGCGACTGGTCAACCTTCACACCAGCCGCAACCTTCTGCGCCACGGCCATGATCTGATCCGAAAGCGAACCCGGTCCGCCGAACTCACGCGCGTGCTTCAGCGTCTCGCGTTTCACTTCCGGCCAGAAACGATGCCCGTAAAGAAACGTGTGCGACGAGTCGATCTGGTCGCGCAGGAAATAATTACCCTGCAAAAGTAGCTGCTGCGCGACTTTCTGCGCGGCTTCCGTTCCGGGCGCCTGCTGCAACGCCTGAAAAAGCCCGAGCGGATAAAACGAAAACCAGATCTGCGTGGCGTTGCGATCGACCTCATGAATCGACCGCAACAGCGCGGTCAACGCCGCCGCCCACGCCTCTTCGTCGTGTTCGTTAAGAAATTCTTCGAAAGGAGTCATATTTGCCAGAGACTAGCACGGAAGCCCCGGATCTGTGGTAAAGTCCGTGCTACAACCCTTCCCGGAGGTCTTCAAAAATGAATCAGGATAGACCGGAAGTTGCCAAACCTGGGCGCACTTTCGACAGTGCTTACAGCTTCTCATTCTGCATTACTCTCGGCCTCGTACTCTTCATCGCCGGCCTGGTCATCAGCCTGACGTTTGGCCAAAGCGCCACGATCGGTCTCATTTTTGGCATTCCGCTGCTGCTCGCGGGCCTAATCCTGCCGGTGTTCATGATGCGCGACCTCTTTCAACGCAACGACGTCGACGGCGTCTGCCCCTACTGCGCCGCGCCGATCAAAACATCTGACGCCACGATTCGGCTCAACTGTCCATCGTGTAAACGGTTGATCGAAGTGCGGGAGGCGTCGCTACACCGGAGTGAGACTCCTCAGTAGCCGCTAGAGAGCCAACTGCGGGTGAAATAATCGCTGAACGTAAAAGCGAACAGAATCCCCATCCAGAACAACGCCGAAGCCACGATTACCCAAACGAGTCGCGTGCTGTAACGCACGTGCATGAAATAGAGCACGACCAGCGTCGCCTTCACTGTCGCAATGCTGAGCGCGACGATCGTGTTGAACCGCCACGGGAAATCGACAAACGCAGCGAGAACCGTCACCGCCGTTCCCACCAGCAGCGCCAGAAAGATCGCAAAGTAAACTCGAACTGAAACTATGTGTTCGCTCATACCAAACTATCAGTGCTGAAAGTGTCTGCCGAGCAGGTAAAGCAGCGGAAACAGAAATATCCAGACAATATCGACGAAGTGCCAGTAAAGCCCGATTATCTCGACCGGACCGTGATACTCCGGATCGAACCGCCCCTTGACTGAGTAGATGATCAGGAACAACAACAATCCCGCACCGATGATCATGTGCAGCGCGTGCATGCCCGTCATCGCGAAGTAGATCCAGTAAAACATCTCGACTTGCGGCAACGTCGCGCCCGGCAACAGGTGCAGTGCGTGGGCATCAGGTCCAAAAGGAGCGCTCGGAATCAAACGACCGGGGATCAGTCGATCGGTGTACTTCTCGTGATACTCGACCGCTTTGATACCGAGAAACGTCAGACCCAAAACCAGCGTCAACACCAAACAGATAATCTGCGGCCGCAACTTCCCGATCTGCGTGAAGTAGACCGCCAGCGCCATCGTAAAGCTGCTCACGATCAGCACGGCGGTGTTCACGGCGCCGAGCGTGATGTCGAGGTGATTACTGGCAGACGCAAACGCCGCCGGAAACAGATTCCGGTAAAGCGCGTAGGCGAGAAACATCCCGCCGAAGAACATGAGCTCGGTGACGAGGAAGACCCACATGCCAATCGTACCCGCCTCGCGCTGCTGCTCCATGTTTTCAAAATGGTGCTGCAGCGCCGGGTGGCCGTGGATCTCTTGAGTTGTTGCGTGGGTCTCGATCAAGCTAACTCCTAACTAAATCCGTTCGAGTTCCGGACCAAACTTTCCAACCACTTCCGTCTCTTCAGGCGGCGCAAATTCATAAGCTTCCCAGGTCACCACCGGCGTGACTTCAAAATTCTCAGTCGGCGGAGGCGACTGCGTGCGCCACTCGAGCCCCGGCAAATGCCACGGGTTTGACTCCGCGATTCTGCCGTAGCGCATCGACCACACGAAGTAAATCGCCGGAATCAACATGCCAAAACCGAGTATCGAAGCGCCCGCTGTCGAAAGCACATTGAACACCTGAAACTCCGGCGGGTATGCGTGATAGCGCCGCGGCATTCCCAAATATCCCGCAATAAACTGCGGCAAAAACGTCAGGTTGAAGCCCACAAAGATCACGAGCGCGCTGAATCGTCCCCAACCTTCGGGATACATGCGCCCGCTGATCTTCGGCCACCAATAGTGCAGCCCGCCGAGATAACCCATCAGCGCTCCGCCCACCATGATGTAGTGGAAGTGGGCGACGACGAAATACGTGTCACTCAGGTGCACGTCGGTCGCGAGCGACGCCAGAAACAGCCCCGTCATACCGCCGAGTGTAAACAAGCCGATGAACCCGAGCGCATAAAGCATCGGCGTGTCGTACGAGATCGACGACTTGTAAAGCGTGGCGGTCCAATTAAACACCTTGATCGCCGACGGAATCGCCACCGCGAAACTCAGGAACGAGAAGATCATGCCCGCGTAAACGGACTGGCTCGCCACGAACAGGTGATGTCCCCAAACCAGAAAACCAAACACCGCAATCGCGAGGCTCGAGAACGCCACGAAGCTGTAGCCGAAAATGTTCTTGCGCGAGAAGTTGGCGATCAATTCGCTGACCACACCCATGGACGGCAGCACCATGATGTAAACCGCCGGGTGCGAGTAGAACCAGAACAGGTGCTGGAAGAGAACCGGATCGCCGCCGAGTGCGGGATTGAAAATACCGACACCCGAGAGCCGTTCAAACGCCAGCAGCAAAATCGTGATCGCGACGACGGGAGTGCCGAGGATCATGATCAGGCTGGTAGCGTAGTGTGACCACAGGAAGAGCGGCATGCGAAACCACGTCATTCCCGGCGCGCGCATCGTGTGAATCGTGACGATGAAATTGAGCCCGGTCAGAATCGACGAGAAGCCGTTGATAAAAATTCCCAGACCGGTCGCAACCACGTACGAGTTTGAAAACGTCGTGCTGAAAGGCGTGTAGAAGGTCCAACCCGTATCAACGCCACCCGCGAGCAGTGCGTAGATGGTGATGATGCCGCCCAGCAGGTACACGTACCAACTGAGCAGATTTATCCTCGGAAATGCGAGATCTTTTGCTCCGATCATCATCGGGATCAGGAAGTTTCCCAACGTCGCCGGTATCGACGGAATCAGGAAGAAAAAGATCATGATGATGCCGTGCTGAGTGAAGACCTTGTTGTAGGTGGTCGACTGCAGAAGATCGCCCTGCGGAGTCAGCAGCTCCAGGCGAATCATCAAGGCATAAATACCGCCGATGAAGAAGAAGAACGTGATCGAGCCGAGGTAGAGCAGCGCGATGCGCTTGTGGTCCTTGGTCAACAGCCACGACTTCAACCCGTATTGCGCGTTGATGTAGTTGACCTTCGGCGGCGCCGGTACTTCGAATGACTCTATTGGTTGCATAAAAACTTCCCCACGCTATCGAATGTTTCCCGTGGGTGAACCCGATGGCGAACTTCCTGTCTGAGGCGAAGGGAGCGGTGTGCCAGGCGATGCGCCTGGAGTTGCTCCGGATCCGCCCGGCAACGATTTAATAAATGCCAATAACTGTACTAACTGATCTTCGCTGACCTGTCCTTGGAACGTCGGCATGATCGGCGTAAAGCCGGCGACGATCTTCGCGCCAGGATTCAGAATCGATTCACGAATGTAGCCTTCATCCGCGTTTACTGTTTGTCCGCCTTCGAGCGGTGTCGGCCTGCCGAAAAGACCGGTGAGTGTCGGACCGCGTCCGCCTTCACCGTTGGCTCCGTGACACGAGGCGCAGCCGAGTGTTTGATAGAACTGTTGACCGGCGGCGGCCGGCGTTGACGAGCCCACGTTTCCGCTCAGCCAGTTATCAAACTCGCGCGGCTCCATCACGTACACGGAACCGATCATTCCCGAATGGTTCATGCCGCAGAACTCAGCGCAGAACAGGTGATACTTGCCGGGCTTCGTCGCTTCAAACCAGAGCGTCGTGTATCTGCCCGGCACGACGTCGGCTTTGGTTCTGAACGCCGGCACGAAGAAATCGTGAATCACGTCTTCGGAAGTCATGATCAACTTGATCTTGCGGCCGACAGGCACGTGCAATTCGTTGATCTCGCGTTGTCCGGTGGCGTGTTGGAGTTTCCACATCCACTGCTTGCCGACGACGTAAACCTCAACCGCGTTTTGCGGCGGCTTGTACTGGTCGAAGTAAATCCGTGCGCCCCAGCCAAACATTGTCATCGCAATGACGAAAGGAATGACGGTCCAGAGCGTTTCGAGTTTGTGCGAACCCGCGATCGGTCGCGGAATCTCATAAGGCGTCCGCCGCCGGTAACGAATCGTGAAAAAGATCAGGACGGCAGAGATCAGCAGCACAAAGAAAAGCGTCACGCCTGACAGGTAAAAATAGAGCGCGTCGACCTGCCACGAAAACGTGGAGGCGCTCTCAGGAACCAATGGAAGCCAACCCTGCATTACAGTGCTGCTCCTCCGGTTTTAGGCTCCGCTACCGGAGGCTTGGGCCCCGATACGGCGTTGCGCGCTTTGAGCAAAAACAACATCGCGACGATTCCTAAAAGAGTAATCACACCGGCGACTCGCATGATCCGCATCACAATTGCGCCGTACGTTCCGGTCGCCGGATCGTAGTGGTAGCAATAAAGCAGCAACTGATCGACTGGCGAACCGATCTTGTTTGCCGACGATTCAATCAACCCGAAGCGCAGGTCGCGAGCCGAGTAATCGACACCGTAGTAGTAACGTGAAAGCTTTCCGTGGGGCGTCGTCACCATGATCGCGCTGGCGTGAGCAAACTGTTGCGTCTTCTCGTCCCAGCGATAATGAAAGCCGGCGGCGTCGGTGATCTTCGCGACGTTTGCTTCATCTCCGGTCAAGAAGTGCCAGCCTTTTGCGGCGTCGGCACGCATCCTCTCCGGCAGATAATCGACGTAAACTTTTTTCTTCTTCTGCGCGAGCTCCGGAGTCTCTCGCGGGTCGAAGCTGATCGTTACCACGTCAAACTCTTTGCCCACCTGAAACGGAAGCACGCGAAACGACGTCACCATGCCGTTGAGTATCTGCGTGCAGAGCATCGGGCAGTCGTAGTAAACGAAAGCGAGCACCACCGGTTTCTGTCCGAAGTACTGGCCGAGTTTTACTTCGCGGCCGCTCTCATCACGAAACACGAGATCGAGCGGAAGCTGTTGATCGAGCTTCTGTTCGATCCGCACTTCCTGCAAAGCCTGCGGTAAACCGGTCGACGGATTTCCGCTCTCGGGCCGCGCGCCGTAAAGCGGCGAGCTTGGCCCAGGCGGCGCCTGCCCCAGAACAGTGGCCACGGTGGACCACGCCATCACTACCCACAAAATCGCTAATAAAACTTTCCCGCTGGATTTCATTGCATCTTCTTTTCTGTCGTGCGGCCGGAGCTCCAGGCAGTCGGCATGTCGATCCAGTAATTCTTTTTGTCGTCCTGCGGCCGCGTTGGTAAGCCTCCGCCGGAAACAACCTGATCGATCGCCCGGTCAATCGGAACAGCCGAGTTGCCGGATTGATCCTTCAGTTCACCGCGCAGGGCTTTCTCCCACTGTTCTTTCAAAATGCGGTACTCCGCCTGCGGCTCCCTGTTCTCGAGCCTGACTGTCTGCCCGTCTTCCAGTTTCACTTCAAAGCCGGGAGCTGCCTGCAAACGCGGTTCGGGCGGCAGTCGATCCTGTTGTGACAAAGCCATCGGACCGGCAGGGCGCTGTTTTGCTTCCTGTGCGTCGAAGTAGCGGAACAGGAACCACATTCCGATCGAAATCACGATCGTCGTGACAGTCAGCACCGCAACGAACGTCGCCACACCACGCACGCTGACGTCGCTCGTCTCGTGCTCGACCTCGATGTTCCGAATGTGCGAAACGTCGGGTGTCTCAGTCTTGTGGCCGTTACTTTTTTGTTTCCGTGTCATCGGTGTACATCCGTGGCCATTACCGACTCAAACTGCGGATCGTTGATTGGTATCAGCGCTCTCTTGCTCAACTGCCAGGCAAACAGCCCGAGCCACAATCCGCCAAAACCAAATAGCGCAATCACGTCTAACCAGATCCAGTGATGTTCCTTGAACGCCGGCACCAGCATCCACAGCAGATCGATCATGCGCATCACGATAATCAACAACGCGACCAGCACCAGCCGCCGCGGATTACGTTTAAGACTTCGCGAAAGCAGGAACAAGAACGGCGCCGCAAAGTGGAGCAGCCCGATGATGATAATGACTGCGCCCCACGCGCCGTGTGTGCGGTCGAGGTAATAACCGATCTCTTCCGGCAGATTGCCCGACCAGATAATCAGATACTGTGAAAACGCGAAGTAGGCCCACAACATCACGAGCGCGAGCAGCAGCTTTCCGAGATCGTGGAAGTGTAGCGGCTTTACGACGTGGCTCAGCGGTTCCTCCCTGGTTAGGAACGCCATCATGGCGATCACAAAAGCCAGCGCGCTCAAAGTCCACGAGGCGACGAAGATGAAACCGTAGATCGTCGAGAACCATTCCGGTTCCAGCGACATGTACCAATCGACTGACGCGAACGTCACGCTGAAGATCAACGCGACCATGCCCGGACCGCTCAACACGCGCATCTTCTTCGTGTAACGCACATCCGCGGTGCGGTCCTGCTCGATCGACCAGCGGTTCAAAAAGTAGGCGATCGCGATCCAGACGGCGAAGTAAATAACCGTGCGCGCGATGAAGAACGGCACATTCAGATATGGCGTCTTGAACGCCACGACCGGGTGATGCTCGAGCACTTCATGATCGGTCCATTCATAGATCGAGTGCG
Organism: Pyrinomonadaceae bacterium; assembly: GCA_036281015.1. Lineage (GTDB taxonomy): Bacteria > Acidobacteriota > Blastocatellia > Pyrinomonadales > Pyrinomonadaceae > PSRF01. The sequence goes on along the minus strand of DASUPR010000307.1, from coordinate 1,426 downwards.
CGCCGATTATCACCGGGATAAACAGCAGCGCCATGATCGGCAGCAATCGTGTTGCGGCTTCCAGCACGCGCCGGATTACAAAACCCCAACCGCCACCGGTCAAGTGCTGCAACATCAAGAGCGCGAGCGAACCGACGCTGATGCCGGCCCAGAACGTCCAGCCGACGAGGTAAGCCTGAAAAAACTGGCGGCGATCAAGAAACACCATCGCCACGAGCACCAGCAACAACACGCCACCGGCGATCAGCGCGCGCTGGCGTAGTGTTCCGGTTTGAGGAGGATTAAATGAGGTGCTCATTCATGTCCTCCGGCGGATGGTGTTAGCGACGGCAATGGCGAACTGCCCGGTACGGGCGTCGCGGCCGGTTGTGCATTTTGCTGGCTGAGTTGCAGCGCGCGGACGTAGGCGATGATGGCCCAACGATCCTGAACGGGAATCTGCGAACTGTAAGACGGCATGGCGCCCCAGCCGTTGGTGATCGCGTCGAAGAAGTGACCCACTGGCGCCTGGCGCAAGCGATCTTCGTGGAACGAAGCGGCGCGGCGGAAACCACGGCGCACGATCATGCCGTCGCCGTTGCCGGTCAGGCCATGACAAACGCTACAGAAAATCTCGTAACGCTCGCGTCCACGTTCGACAACTTCTTTAGTGATTGGAAACGGGAACTCCGTAACATCATCCGGGTAAGGGTTTGCGGCCGAGGCAGCAGTAGTCACGGATGACGCAGATGTTGACTTCTTGCCGGTGAACAATTCGGAATCAGTGCGCAGAAATCCACGCGGTACCGTTCCCTCAACGGGCGGGCGGCTCGACAGCCCGTCACCAAAGAACGACGTCCCGCGATACGGTTTCATCTTGGGCTGGTCCTGCATGTCTTGCCGGCACGCCGCACCCGCAAGGCACACGGCGGCTAACAGGACCCCAATCCCAAATTTATTCTTAGACCTCGACATCACTGACTTCAATCGCGTTCAAACTCTTCAACAACTGCACCACCGCGTCGTGATCGAACTTCGGATCGTTTGCCTCAACCGCGAGAAAGAACCGATCGCGCGTCGCAAGCGCGAAGTTCGGCGCGTTGAAAACCGGGTGATACGGTTGCGGCAGCTTGTTCAGCACCAGCATTCCCAGAACCGCCGAGAAAGCCGCGAACAGCACCGTCATTTCAAATGTGATCGGGATGAAAGCAGGCCAACTGTTGTAGGGCTTACCGCCGACGTTGAGCGGATAATCGATTACTTCCATCCAGTACTGCATTAAAAAGCCGGTGATCCCGCCAACCACGCCGCCGATAAAGACGATCAGCGGCAGGCTCGTGTGCGTGAATCCGATGGCTTCCGAAAGCTCTTCAATCGGATACGGCGAGTAACCGTTGATACGCCGGTACCCCGCTTTGTAAACCTCTTCCGCCGCATGGACCAGTTC
>DASUPR010000306.1:0-9455 GCA_036281015.1 Pyrinomonadaceae bacterium | reverse complement strand
TAAACTGGCCCGAGTGGTACGCGCAATACATGGCGTCGGAACAGAACGGCCAGAAACCGCCGCAATGACACGGAATCTGTTAATCGGGATCGTTGTGGGTGTCGTCGTTGTTGCGGCATCGGTGTACGTCACAGGTTTGTCAAAGACATTGTTGATGCCTTTCTTCAGCACAACCGAATTCAAGAGCGCGGAATCCGCGGCGGCTCCCGAACTGGCCAAGGGTGACTGGCTCAACTCAGAACCGTTGACCCTCGCGAACCTGCGCGGCCGTGTGGTGCTGATCGACTTCTGGACTTTCGGCTGCATCAACTGTCGCAACACGTTGCCTTCACTTAAGAGCTGGCACGATCGCTATCGCGACAAGGGCCTCACGATCATTGGCGTCCATTCACCGGAGTTTGATGAGGAAAAGGACGCCGACAACCTTCACCGCGCTGTTGCTTCGTTGGGGATCAGTTATCCGGTTGTCACTGATAACGATTACCAATCGTGGAAAGCATACAACGTCGAAGCGTGGCCAACGGTTTTCCTGTTGGATAAACGCGGACGCATTCGCTGGCGGCACGTTGGTGAAGGAAATTACAAGGAAGCGGAGCAGATGATTCAGCAGCTGCTCGCAGAAGAAACATAGTTTCAAACTGCGAGCAGCCGTGACGAACCCGGGCGTTTTTAACTCAATAGCGCCATTGCCAGCTCACGTTGTAAACCTGCGCGAGCTCGTCGAGATTGCCACGCAGGCGGTCCCATTCGCGGGAGGCTTTGTCGTCGCGCATACGGTTGCGTCGCATGAACGAGTCAATACTCACGGCGCGATCCAAAACGGCTTGAACGTCTGCGCTCGTGGACTTGCGATCGTTAAAATTATCGCGCAGCGTTTTTGTCCGTTCGTAAAATTCTTTCACAAAACGATTGATGTCGTCTTCGTCGCTGGTGCCGTTAAGCCAGCTCTTGTCGAGCGAAGAATCGAGCGCCGAACGAAAACGATCCGACTGTTGCTCGATCGCGCGCAGTGTTCTTTCGACCTCGCGATCGGAAACGCGATACGGAACGCCCGCGACGGTTGTTCCTTCCGGAGAAATGACGCCGGGCGCAGCGGTATAGCCGTCCCAACGCCAGCTTACGTTATATGCTGATGCAAGCTCGTCGAGATTGCTCTTCAACCTGGACCACTCGTCCTGAGACTTTGACGAGAGACGATTGCGCCGCATGAAATCGTCGATGCGAGCGGCGCGATCGAGCACCGCTTCGACGTCGCCGGTAGCAGAGTTGTGCTTGTCGAAACGATCGCGCAGTCGTTTTGTCTGCTCGTAGTATTCTTTGATGAACGAGTTGATGTCGTCTTCACGGTTGGTGCCATTGAAGCGGCTTCTATCGAGCGCGTTGTCAAGACTCGAGCGGAAACGATCGGACTGCTTTTCGATCCGCTTGATGATTCTTTCGACATCTTTGTCGCTTAATCGATATGGTTGACCGATGACCTGGGCTTTGACCGTAGTAACTAAGAGTGCGGAACACACACAAAGGACTGATATAACAAACAGCCTGTGCAACATAATGGAACTCCTTGAAACGGATGGTTAGAATGAAGGGGCTATTGGGGTGAATCGATTATAGGCGGGAGAAGCTATAAGTGCTAACGCTCTTTGACTCACTGAGAATCGGACAGATCGAACTCGACAACCGCATCATCATGGCGCCGATGACGCGCAGCCGCGCGAACGATGAAGGCGTGCAGCCGGTTTACGCCGCGGAATATTACCGGCAACGCGCGTCGGCCGGGCTGATCATCACTGAAGCCACAAACGTTTCGCCGATGGCTAAAGGCTACGTGCGCACGCCCGGCATTTACACGCCCGAGCAGATCGAAAGCTGGCGTGTCGTGACGCAAGCAGTGCATGCTCGTGGCGGCAAGATCTTCATGCAGATCTTTCACACCGGACGCATCGCGTTGCCTGACTTCCTGCCGAACAACACACAGCCGGTTGCGCCGAGCGCCGTGCGAGCGAATGGGAAGAACTACACGGATGAAGGGATGAAAGAATTCGTCACGCCGCGCGAGATCACCAAAGATGAGATCGCGCAAACTGTTCAGGACTTCGCCACGGCCGCGAAGAACGCGATCGCTGCGGGGTTCGATGGGGTTGAGTTGCACTCGGCGAGCGGTTACCTGGTCCAACAGTTTCTCACGACGAATGTGAACCTCCGCACCGACGAATACGGCGGCTCGATCGAGAACCGCACGCGGTTTGTTTTTGAGATCTTGGATGCGATGGCGAACGCGATCGGCTCGCAACGCGTTAGCGTGAAGTTCTCGCCGCAGATCGCCTTCAACGATATCGAGGAGCTCGATGCCGGCGAGGTCTATCCGTACATCATCGAACGCCTAAACGAGCGGCAACTGGCCTACGTTCAAATCACAGACGGCACAGGCGCAGGCTGGCATGCGAAGTTGCGACCGCTCTACAAGGGCGTCTATTTCGCAAACGCCGGGTTTACGTATGAGAGTGCTGTGGAACTCTTAGCGCAAAACGGCGCCGATGCGATCGCCTTCGCGACGAAGTTTCTCGCGAACCCCGATCTACCCGAGCGTTTCAGACGCGGCGCACAACTTAACCCACCCGATCGATCGACTTACTACTCACCCGGCGAGAAGGGCTACACCGATTATCCAACACTGCAATCCGCCGCGTAGTAACCAAACCACGCGAGAAGAAGTACTAAGAGTTGAGCATCCAACCTCTCTGTGCCTCTGTGTCTCTGTGGTTGTTTTTGTAGCATTATTGAACCACCGAGGCACGGAGAACACAGAGAAGAAAGTTTAGTGGTGATGATCCTACGCCTTCACGATCTCCAGCATGTTGCCACCCGGATCGCGCACGTAAAATCGTGAGGTTCCTTCGATTGGACGCGGGTCGGGAATGATCTCGACACCTGCTTCGCGAAGCTTACTTTCCGTCGCGCTCAAATCTGCAACTGCAAAGCAAACGTGTCGCGAGCTCAGCCGCCCGCGATTTTCGTTTTCCACTGAAAGATGCAACTGGTTCGCGCCGATTTGATACCACGCACCGGTCGGCCGCGAGCCGCTGGGCTTCGGCACCTGCGTCAGTCCCAGCACAGCGCCATAGAATTCTTTCGCTTCCCGTTCCAACTCCGGCGGCACGGTAACGTTGACGTGATGAAGTGCAACTACCACGGTTAGATCTCCGATCGTTTTGACGCACCAAAAAGCTGGCAACCCGAAAACTTCGCGTCTATACTAACAACCAAACTCTCCCAAAGCGTTTCGGGAGGTGAGAAGTGCCAGTCACGGGATGGAAGCAGTTAGCACCCGGCTATTTTTACACAATACTTGCCGTCTGCCTCATCGCACTCACTCATAGCGAAGAGTTTTCATGGCGACAGAACGTTCTCTTTGTGTGCTTCGGCGTTTTGAGCTGGACGCTGATCGAGTACGTCCTTCATCGTTTCATCTTTCACTACAGTGCGCGCTCCGACGCCGGCAAGAAGTTCGTCTACGCCGCACATCTATCGCATCACGAAACTCCGCGTACGGCGAACAATTTCTTTTCGAGTCTGGTGATTAGTTTGCCTATCGCAACCGCGTACGCGCTGCTCGCGTGGATCGTTACGGGTTCCTTGCACGCGGCGGCTTATCTGTTCGCAGGATTAGCAGCGGGTTATTTCTGTTACGAGTGGCTTCACTTCCAGGCGCATCACCGCCGGCCGCGGCTTCGCGTTTTGAGGTATCTGCGGAAGTATCACTTGCTACACCACTACCAAACTCCAGAGCTTCGCTTTGGCGTAACGGCTCCGTTGCTCGACGTGCTGATGGGTACGTTTCGTCCGGTGAGGAAACCGCTGAAGTTCGCCTCACGCCAAACAAAGACCTGAAGTCTAACGGGAATTAATCTTTCTTCTTCAGTTGCTTGATCAGATCGCGCACGGCGCTCGCGTCGTCGGCTTTCGGCGCAATGCGAAGGTAAGTTTCCAACTGCGCGATGGCGCGTTCGGTGTCGCCGCGTGCATGGTAAATCGCGCCGAGGTAACGATGCGCCTCTTTCATCTGATCGCCGCCCAGTGTGACCGCGGTTGTCAATTCCTTTTCCGCTTCGTCAAACTGGCCGAGATACGCGAGCGCGCGACCGAGATAGTAATGCGCGATCGGCGACTTATCGTTCTCTCTCAGCGCCGCGCGCAAATCTGCTTCGGCTTCCGCGTATCGCTTCAGCCTGACGAGCACGATTCCATGATTAACCAGCGGCGCGAAATTATTCGGAGAGATCTTTAGCGCCGATTCGAGCGCTTCGTTGGCCTTGTCGAGCTCACCCATTTTTTGATACTGCACGCCCAACTCGTTGAACGCGAGCATGAAAGTCGGATGCGCTTTTACTGCTTCGTTGAGCTTGCTGACCGCATCCTTATTCTTGCCGTCTTGTGCGAGCTTGAGCGCAGTGTTGTACAAGTCGACCGCCGGCTTCGGAACGTTCGCGAGATCGGCGTGTACAACTTCCGGTCTAATCGCGTCGCTGGCTTTCCGTTTCAACCTGATCTGGATGGGAATAGTCTCTTCAGTCGAGCCCATGCTGCGGCCGGCTTGAATGATGTTGGTCCGTTCGTTGACGGCCTCGTAGTTTTCATCCGCATCGATAATGATCGTGTAGCTGCCGGGCGTGAGACGGTAAAACAAAAATCTTCCGTTCGTATCGGTCATCGTTATGAGTTCCCCGCGCGTCGGAGTCGCGAGGCGAACTTTCAGCGGCCGATCCACACGCTGACCCGAGGGAAAGATGACGGTTCCCTGAATAACGAACCTGCCTCCGGTACCCAGGTCTGCGGCGGTCGACGATTCCGAGCTAACGCGCTGTGCGGACGCATTGCCGAGCAGACACAAACAGGCGAAGGCAATCAGTAAAGATTGGTAAGCGGTTCTGAACGCCAATGCGGAAAACATGAGACTGGTCTCCTTTCGACGCCGTTGGATTATTCGCTGGTTAAGGCTGGAGGCAGAATTATATGCAAGCTGCCGCAAGAAATATAGGTCAAACGGGGGAATTGGCCGGCGGAGCCGTTTGTCACAAGGTAGCCGCGGCCAGGATCACGACCCAAACAACGGCTAGAACAGCCAGACAAATGAGTTGAGTGGGAGCAAGGAAAAACTGATGGCTGGGAAATTGGATCGCGATGCCGATGCAACCTACCGAAAGGGGCACTAAGAATGTTCCCATGCTCCAAGTGAAAAACTTGCGAAATGTTTTTGCTTCCGCCAGTCATATAGAGGTAGCATGAGGCGCTTCAAATTCGCTTACAAGACCATCTAAACAGGGACACCCATCATGATTAGATTCAGCGTAACCCGCCTAAGGGTAACTGGAGTTCTTTTCGTTGCGTTCTGTCTGTTACTCCTGACGCTGCCTGTTCGTTCTTCAACGCAGAATCAAAACGTCACGGTCGTTTATGCAGGACGGCTGATCGACGGCGTCAGCAACACGGTTCGCAATGATGTGTCGGTGATTATTGAGGGCGGACAGATACGCGAGGTGCGAAACGGAAAAGCCGAGATCGCGGGGGCCAAGGCGATCGACCTGAGCGGCTACACTGTCATGCCCGGCTTCATCGACTGCCACACACATCTCACATTTCAAGTGGATAGGGGCCGGACGCTCAAAGACTACATCTTCAAACGAAACGCCGAGATCGCGCTCGAAGCGTCTGTCTATGCGCAGCGAACACTCATGGCGGGTTTCACAACGGTTCGCGACGTAGGCGGGCCTGAGTTCATCGACGTAAGTCTCCGTGACGCGATCAACGCAGGAACAATTCCAGGTCCGCGGATGTTCGTGTCGACACGGATCGTGACCATCACCGGTGGGCACGGTGACTTCTCTGCAGGTTTGCGTGACAACCTGATACCCGAACCTGACTACCAGCGAGGAATCGTCAACTCGCCTGAAGACGGCGTTCGCGCAGTGCGATACCTGGTCAAGTATGGCGCGGATCAAATCAAGATCGCCGCGACTGGTGGTGTTCTGTCTCTCGGCGACTCAAAAGCGGGAGAGCAATTCACACTGGCTGAGATGAAAGCCATTGTAGAAACAGCGCACATGCTCGGCCGAAAAGTCGCGGCCCACGCACATGGAGCGGAAGGACTCAAGAACGCTCTGCGTGCGGGTGTCGACTCGATCGAACACGGCACATTTCTCGACGACGACTCGATCGCTTTATTTACATCCGGCAAGGCGTACCTCGTCGCAACGATTAGCGCGGGCAAGTGGGTAGAAGCGAACGCGAAAAACTACCCGCCGGTGATCGCCGCGAAGGCCGCGGGAATGGGCGAGCTGATCGAAAAAGCATTCGGACGAGCCTACCAGCGAAAGGTCAGGATAGCGTTCGGCACCGACGCCGGCGTCTTTCCACATGGCGACAACGCGAACGAGTTTGTCTACATGGTCGAGGCGGGAATGCCGCCAATGGAAGCGATCATGTCGGCGACACGCAACGCCGCGGATCTGCTGGGAGCATCGGCGAAGTTAGGCAGTATTCAAGCCGGGCGTTATGCGGATCTCGTAGCGGTAAAAGGAGACCCGCTAACGGACATCAAACTGCTGAAGCAGATCAGTTTCGTGATGAAGGATGGCCGCGTCTACAAGGAACCCGAAGCAGTAACTCGTACGTCGCAGGTCGTTCGTTAAGTCCTGTCCGCCTTCGCATCGCCGCCCAACAGCCCGCGGAAGAAGCGCGCGATGATGGCCCACAGCGCGCGAAAGGCGAGTGGCGCGGCGGCGAGGGCTTTTGTTTCCGGTGGCGGACTTGCCGACGGCGCGGCCGCTGCTTGCGGCGCATCAGGCGCGTCCGCGGATTGCGGCTCCCCAGCACGCGGCTCCTCAGCAGCTTCCAACTGTTGCTTCACACACGTCGAAAACTGCCGAAACATCTGCCGCGAGACTTCTTCAATCATCCCGCGCCCGAATTGAACGATCCTTCCCACCAGATCGATATCGGCACTGACCAAAACCTCCGAACCTCCGTTCGCTGACGCCGTAACCGTGCTCAGCATCGACACCTTCGTCGATCCCGAACCACCCACTTCGCGCGCGTCGCCGACCATGCGCACCTGGTGCGTCTCCGCATTGATCTCGGTGAACTTCGCCTGGCCTTTATAAGACATCGACAGCGGTCCCACCTTCACCTTGATCGCGCCGAGAAACGTGTGCTCGTCCTGCTGCTCGAGCAACTCCGCGCCCGGAAGACAGTGAACCACTCGCTTCGGATCGATCAAATATTGCCAAACGCGCTCAACCGGCGCCTGCACCTCGAAGCGTTCCTCAATCTTGAAAGCCATCGTTAATCTCCTTTGCAGTCCACAGATTACACGATTAAACTATGTTCCGTTCAATCTGTGTAATCTGTGGACGTTTTTGAGGTGACCCCTATGATACCTCGGAGCTTTGAGTACTTCTCTCCCCGCACGCTCGACGAAGCGATCGCGCTGCTGCAAAAACTTGGACCAGAAGCCAAGTTGCTGTCCGGAGGCCAGAGTCTCATACCGATGATGAAGTTGAGACTCGTTTCCCCCGAGTACATCGTCGACATCAATCGCATTCCTGAACTCGATTACATCTCAGAGAGCGACGGTCATCTGCGCATCGGTTGCTTGACGCGCGAACACGAGCTCGAAACGTCGGAAGTCGTGAAAACACGGTTCCCGATTCTCAGCGACACGGCAAAAGTAATTGCCGATCCGCTCGTGCGCAGCCAGGCGACCATTTGCGGCAATCTCGCTCACGGCGATCCCGCAAACGATCATCCGGCAACGATGATGGCGCTCGGCGCGACCGTCGTGGCGACCGGCCCGAACGGACAACGCGAGATTCCCGTAACCGACTTCTTCCCCGGCCTCTTTACAACCGCACTCGAACCGGAAGAGATTCTTACCGAGATCAAGATCCCGTTTCCACCGCCGCGAAGCGGAGGCGCGTACCTGAAGCTGGAAAGAAAAGTCGGCGACTTCGCCACCGCGGGCGTCGCCGTTCAAATCACACTCGACGACGCGGACGTTTGCAAATACGCCGGCGTCGGACTGACGAACGTCGGCATGACTCCGATCAAAGCAACACAAACGGAAAACCTTCTCGTCGGTAAAAAGCTCGACGACACGACCATTCAACAAGCATCCGAAATGGCCGCTTCAGAGTCGCAGCCAATGGACGACATCCGGGGTTCAGCCGATTACAAGCGCGATCTGGTTCGCGTTCTGACCGCACGCGCTCTCACAACTGCCGCGAACCGCGCGAAGGGAGGAGCCTAACGATGGCGAAAGTGCCAATTAAAGTAAACGTCAACGGTGCGGAACAGGCTGCCGACATTGAACCACGCTTGTTGCTGGTCCATTTCCTCCGCGAAAACCTGCGGCTCACCGGCACGCACATCGGTTGCGACACGAGCCACTGCGGCGCGTGTACAGTCGTGCTGGACGGAAAACCCGTCAAGTCATGCACGGTCTTCGCTGTCCAGGCTGATGGCCGTTCGATCACGACCGTCGAAGGTCTCGAACAGGACGGCAAACTTCATCCGTTACAGGACGGCTTCTTTCAGGAACACGGCCTGCAATGCGGCTACTGCACGCCCGGAATGTTGATGACGGGATACGCATTCCTGAAAGAAAACAGCGATCCGACTGACGACGAGATTCGTCACGCGATCTCCGGCAACCTGTGCCGTTGTACCGGCTACGTCAACATCGTCAAGGCTTATCAATACGCCGCGCAAAAGATGCGCGAGGGAGGTGCGTGAGAATGGCGCCAAAGACATCGCCCGAAATCGGTGGCATGGGCCACTCCGTCAAACGCAAAGAAGATCCGCGCTTCCTTCGCGGTCAGGGTAATTACGTCGACGACGTAAACCTGCCCGGCATGCTCTATCTCGACATCGTGCGCAGTCCTTATGCGCACGCGACGATCAAAAACATCGACACTTCGAAAGCGCTCGCTATTCCGGGGGTGCTCGCAGTCATCACCGGAAAGGACCTGGAAAAGTACAACCTCCACTGGATGCCGACGCTGATGTCTGACACGCAGATGGTGCTGCCGGTTGAGAAGGTGATGTACCAGGCGCAGGAAGTTGCCGCAGTGCTGGCGACCGATCGTTACATCGCCGCGGACGGTGTCGAAGCAGTCGAGATCGATTACGAGCCGTTGCCGGTGGTTGTCGATCCGAAAAAAGCGCTGCTTCCCGATGCGCCGGTATTGCGAACGGATAAAAAGGACAAGAAAGACAATCACATCTGGCACTGGGAGTGGGGCAACCGCGACGCCACCGATCAGTTATTCAACGAAGCGGAAGTAACCGTCAAAGAAGACATTTACATTCCGCGCATCCACGTCTCTTCGATCGAGACGTGCGGCTGCGTTGCTCACTTCGACAGGGTCAAGGGCAAGTTAACTGTTTGGATGACCACG
>DASUPR010000305.1:0-5459 GCA_036281015.1 Pyrinomonadaceae bacterium | reverse complement strand
GAATAGCCATAATCAGCGATGCGGCTTCGACGGGATCTCGCTTCATGCTTCTAACCGTGCGGAGAATCGACAGCGGCGAGTGCACATCACACTTGAGCTTGGCTGGAGTGCCGACAAACAGATGCAAACGTTCGGACGAACGCACAGAAGCGACCAAGCTGTCCCGCCGGAGTACGTCCTGCTTTCGGAACCCGGTATAACGACGTAAAGAAGTCTTTCTCGGCGGCATGCCGGGAAGCGGGGATCGCCAACTTCACCTTCCATGATTTGCGGCACACGTTTGGTACTCGGTTAGCCGATGCCGGCGTTGATGTCGTGAAGATTAAGGAGTTGATGGGTCACGCCTCAATTGTGACAACCATGCGGTACATTCACGCCACGGATCAAGGAAAACGGGGGGCGATTGTGGTGCTGTCAGAATATCGGCACAAGCATCGCCAAAAAAGTGGTCACAAGTTGGTCACAAATGAAAAGCGACAGGCTTTGCAGCCTGCCGCAAATCATTGAAAATAATGGTGAGCCGAGCAGGGCTCGAACCTGCGACCCGCTGATTAAGAGTCAGCTGCTCTACCAACTGAGCTATCGGCCCGTTCGTTGAACGCAAAAAATTATACGTGCGCTTTGGAGAGTGTCAAGCAAGTGAAGTTCTGAACAGTTAATCTGTTCGCCCGATATGAATAACTACTTACTCGATGCGACGCAGTTGTTCTCCGCCAACAACCTCTGCACTGCGTCGATCAATCCATCGATATCCGGTTTAGCTACGTACGCCGCCGCGCCTGCGGCGAACGCCTCGCGGCGATGAAGCTCATAGGCGTCGCCGCTGTAAAAAATGCACGGCACGCCGGGGGTGATTTCCTGTAAACGCTGGCACAACTCCAAACCCGTCGCGTCGGGGAGGCGCCGGTCTAAAACATACAGGTCAAACTGCTTTTCCTCGGCCAGGCGACACGCCTCTTCCATCGTGCCGGCAGTCTCTACTTCATAGTCTTCTTTGGCGAGCAACAGCTCGAGCATCTCGGATGTATCGTGATGATCATCCACACAAAGAACGCGACATTTGGCATCTGCCATAGGGGACCTCCTCGTTAATGCAGACTTTTGGCTCAAGGGAAATTGGCCCGCTAGCGGGCCGTTGGATTATATTCGATTCTGGAAGGAGAGGGAAATTCGAGCTTTGACTAAGTTACGTAGGTAATTCGGATCGTTTACCTTTCTTGCGATCCAAGTACCAGCGCGGTGGGCAGCCCTCCTGCCCACCGCAAATTAATCCATTTTCTGAGTAAACGGCGAAGGGCTTTTCATCGCCTTCAGGAGTTGGTTGAGCACCTCCAAATCCTCGTCTTCAGGCTCCAACTGCCGGTACTTTTCGAGCGTCGCGGACGCTGCATCCAGGTCGCCGAGCTTGTGATAAACGAGCGAGAGGTTGAAGTAAACCAGCGAAAAGCCGGGCTCGATCTGCGCCGCTGCTTCGTAGTGCAACCTGGCCAGATTTAGATCGCCGGCGTCGTAGTAGAGATTGGCGAGATTGTAGTGTGCTTCGACGTGCCGCGGATCGTTCTTCAGAGAGAGCGTGAAGTTGTCGAGCGCGGCGGCGAGCTGGCCGCGTTCGAGATTGATGATGCCGAGGTTGCAATAGGCCTCGGCGACGTTGTCGCCTTCGTTGATCGCCTCGACGTAGTGTTCCGCGGCTTTTGGATCGCCTTGTTCGTGCAGCAGCAGCGCTTCTTCAAAAGGCGTGAGCAAGCGAGCCAGACGGCCGGCCTCGACACGAAACAGATTCAACTGTCCCTGCAGCTCGGCTTCGATCTGGCGAATGCTGTGACCTTGTGCGCGCAGCTCGCGCACGCGTCGAAACTGCGTTAACGCCTGGAAGTCGTAAACAAAGTCAGGCGTTTGCGACGGCGACGAGGCTTGAATAATGCCTTGATCGGTCCAGCGGCGAATCGTCTTCTCGCTCAGACCGAAAAGCTGCTTGATTTCTTTGACGGTGTACGAGGATTTGACACGTTGGTAATCTGCCTTTGACGGGACAGGTGAGGGAAACGAGATTACCTTCGGCCTTGGATCTTTCATCGAAGTAACGAATAGTGGTGGATAGTTCTACCCGACTTTTCGCTTCTTTGCCGCACGCGGTTTCACCAGCGTGATCTGCGGCTTCTTCTTGGATGCGGCTGCGGGCGCCTTCACCATCGGCTTGCGATTCGACGCCTGCAGACTCTTCTTCAGCGCGCTCATAATATCAAGTCTCGGAACTTCCTCAACTTCGAACTCCGCAAGCTCTCCGCCTTTGATCTTCGAATCGATCAAACTGCGCAGCGCATTGTGATAAGCGTCAGCAGTGTCGATCTCGGAAAGCGTTGTCGCCATCTCCTGCACGAGGGTCGTCGCGAGTTTCAACTCGTTCTTGTTCAGCTTGTTTGCGTCGAGGTTCGCTACGCCTTGAAGGTCAGGCACGTCTTCCATCTTGCGGAGCTCGTGCGGGTAATGAAGCTTCTGCAACACGAGACCGTCTTCATGTGGAAACACCGCCACGAGATCTTCGCGATCGCGCAGCACGACCTTACCCACAGCGATCTTCCCGGTCTGCTTCATCACTTCACGCAACAGCGCATACGGCTTCTCTGATACAGCACCATCAGGACCAGCAAAATAAGGCGAGTCGTAAAACGTGGTCGGAATCTCATCACGATCGACGAAGCCGACGATATCGACAGCCTTGGTAGTCTTGATCTTGATCCTGGCGATGTCTTCAGGTTCAACTATCGCGTAGCGGTCGGGTTCATACTGGTAACCCTTCGTGATCTGATCGTTGGTGACGATCTCGTTGCACTTCTTGCAGCGCTTGTCGTAACCGATTGGACCAAAATCGTCGCGGTGTAATTGGTTGAACTGAATCTTCTCGCTGGTTTCGATGGCGTTGTAGATACGAACCGGAATGGCAACCAGCAGGAAGCGTATGTGACCTTTCCAGATAGACCTCATATAAAGCTCTCCTGATGCGAAAGCGCGGACCTACGAGCCCGCGCTGGCCGGTATTATGCGTTCGAACCGGGGTTTAGTAAAGGCTTTTTGTGCCACGGATGACACAATTCAAATGCAGTGCAACAGCGCGTTGCGCATGGCAGACGCTGTTTGCCAGCGCTGTGCAGGGTCCTTTGCAAGGGCGCGGTCGATGATGTCACAGACCGGCCCGGGCAGGTGCGGCGCGCGCTGGCGCAAAGGCACGGCGGGTTGTTCGAAGATGGCCCGGATGGTGTCGTTGATGTTGCCTTTGCTCGTGATGTCGAGCGCGAGCGAACCGGACAGAAGGCTGTAAGCCGTCATGCCGACTGCGTAAATGTCTGACTGCGGTTTGACGTCGCGAAAGTTTCGCAGTTGTTCGGGCGACATGTACGCCAGCGTACCAGCCATCTCGCCGGCCATCGTCACGCCGCTCATGCCGGAGTGAGTGAAACTCTTGGCGAGACCAAAGTCCGTAAGCTTCGCGACGAGGTTTGGCGAGTGGCCGGAGACGAGAATGTTCTGGTCTTTGAAGTCGCGATGAATGTAGCCCTGCGCATGTGCGTAGGAGAGCGCGTCGAGTGCCTGCGAGATGATCGAAATGGCGTCGCCGTAAGGAAGACAACCGCCGCTCTGTTCGGCGAGTTTGCAGGCATCAGCGCCGTCGACGAATTCGGTGACGAGATAGACGACGCCGTTGTGCGTGCCGCGATCGATGAACTCGACGATGTTCTTGTGCTTCAACGCGGCCGCGACGTCGATCTCGCGCATGAAGCGTTTGAGTGCTTTGTCGCTGATGGCAAACTCGGGTAACAGCGTCTTGATCGCGACGGCGCGTCCGGTTCGTTGTTCGCGTCCGAGCATCACACAACCCATGCCGCCGCGTCCGAGAAGTTTGACAGTGTCGTAGCCCGGGATCGCTTGTGGCGAACGCTTCAACTCGATGCGGCAGTCTTCGCAAAGAAACGTGAGACGCTCGTCGGGCGCCGACGCCTGCGCCTGTTCGCGGCGGCCGCAGTTCAAACATTCAACCATCACGAGCACTGGCCGGCGCGGCATCGCGTCCTGAGTCGTTTCGGAAAGATCACTGCTCGGGGGACTCGCGGTCACTTCAACCAACAGGATCGTTTCGCCACCCTGGATGCGATCGCCGTCGTTGAGAAACGCGTGCGCGACGCGGCGTCCGTTTACAAACGTGCCGTTAGTGGAATTCAGATCGCGCAAGAAAGAACGCGGCGGGTTTATTTCGAGCAGGCAGTGATTGCGCGAGAAGTATCGATCGTCCGGCAGATAGAGATGCGCGTCGCGGCTACGTCCGATCAGAAAACTGTCGTGCTGTGTGAACGAAAAGATCCGGCCCTTGTACGGACCGGCCACGACTTTCAGGTTTACCTGCATTTCTGATTGGAGCCACGAAGAGATCAGCGATCGATTTCGAGATTATCAAATGCCACGTTCGTCACGTCGCTGGTATAGAACCCGGCTCGTCCGCGCCGGTAGTTTTCGGGGTCGGTGATCTTGGTCAGGAATTGTCCGTTGGCGTAAAACGATAACTCGCTGCCCTTGATTCTGATTTCCAACTGGTTTGGCTTGGTGCCCGGCAAAATTGCATCCGACCTGGTGCGCGAGACGAGCGACGACTGTGTGCTGTCTTTGTGTTGGATGATCTCGTATTCAGGTTCTTCACTCGGATAGATCAGCAATGCGTAGTCCTCGAGCTTATTTGTCCGGGACCGCGTGCAGTGGACCATCAAACCAAATCCGTTGGAAGGCACGGTGTCGTCGACCATGCGCGCCGTCACTTTCACGGTGGCGTTTTCAGTGCTGTAGTCTTCCGTCGGGGCGTAAATGACGATGAATGTTTGATCTTTTGAACTCATGTGATACTCGTCGTTCTCGTACCACATGCGGCCAAACTGCGAGACGCCCACGCTCCACTTCTTTTCGCTGAAGTCGTCGACCAGCGGCCCTGCCGGCGTAACACTCGCGTTGCTGTTGGGAATGTTCGCGTTGGCAGAAACGTTCGCGTTGGCGTTGCGATTAGTGTTCGCGTTGAGATTGTTGCTGTTCGGATCCGATCCGAGACTCGCCAAAGCGATCAGCATTACGACGAGTCCCACGCCAATCACGACGAGCGCGGCGAACCCACCGAGTATCCACCAGACCGCATTCGACTTCTTGTGCGGGACTTGAGTTGGCGTTGGCGACCACTGCTGCTGCGGAGGCGGAGGTGGTGGCGGCGGCGCCGGTCGCGGCGTAGCTGTGCTTGGCGCCGGCCGATAGATCTCTGTCGGCGGCGGTTCGGCAGTGTCTCGTGGTGACGGATACCTGAGCGTTGCGTTTGGATCGGGTCCGCCTGGTGCGTCAGTCGATAGCGGGGTTCCGTCCTCCAAACAAAAGTTCAGGGAGAGATCCGTGTACGTGCGGTTACACGTCGGGCAGCGCTTCATCGCGGC
>DASUPR010000304.1:0-7756 GCA_036281015.1 Pyrinomonadaceae bacterium | reverse complement strand
GCTTTTGATTCTTACGAAGTGAACGCCTTTGAAAAACGCGAGCTCGTCGCCTGAGGCGTAACCCGCGACACCGGCGACGTCGGTTATGTCCACGGGCGTCCTGCCGCTACCCACTGTCGTTGCTGCGAGACTCAGGAGTTCGTAGGCCTTGCCTTCCTGCGCGAACGTGATGATTTCCACGTTGAAGCGTTCGCCGTCCGGCGCAGCGTATTCTGCCCGTTCGCTTTCGACAGGAGTGGTTCCCTTGACGAGGTATGTGATTCCGGACGGTTCTAAGTCTGACTTCACACGCTTGAATTTGCCAGTCTCAGCGGGCAAAGCAAACAACAAGAGAGCTATAGCTAATAAATAAGTCTTTAACACAGCGTAAGTTTACTGCCAGCGTCGTAGTTCGCGCAAAAGTAGATCGGCGTAGTGGCGTGGGTTGCTGATGTTGTGCAACACGGTCGAGCCGCCGAGTTCGCTGGCGTTGTCGACGACGACGTCGCCCAAGCCGAGCAGGCGTTGCGGGATGCTGGCGGAGACGGTTACGTCCTGCACTTTACTCAAGGGGATGTTTCGTGTGGTGCGTGCGATCAGGCCGGTGTCGATTTGGAGTTTTGCGTCGGTGACGGTGTAGCGAATCATGTTGCGCCGCAGGTGGTAATAGGCCGGGATTAGCAGCAATGCCAGTGCGAGCGGGATCGAGATTGACGCGGGTACGCTGAGGCTCGCGAGCAGGAAGACGAGCGCGATGCCGCCGAGGACTGCGAGGGCGTAGCCGGCTTTGATGAAGATCATGGTTGGGCGCACGGTGAAAATCGTGCGCTCGAGATCCGAGTCGGTGGTTGGTTCCAGGGTTCGGGATTGCAGGCGCGCGATGCGTGTTTGTTCGGTATCGACAGGCGCGCCGCAGTTCGAGCAGAACCGCACGGAGGGGGTAACGTAGGCACCGCAGCCGGGACAAGTCATTAGCTTCTCAACCTCGTTCAGTATCATACAAACAAAACGAGGTGGGTACCATTAAAGGTTCCGCGTGTGTAGGTTGTGGTATGAACGAACCACCGACTTCGTCGGTGGGATTGGGCGCGCTGGGAGGTGACTGGGGTAGGTAGGGTATGAAGGGACCACCGACTTCGTCGGTGGGATTGGGCGCCCTCGAATTAGGCGTGCTGTAGGTGAAGTATGAACAAACCACCGACTTCGTCGGTGGGATTTACAGGACCGCGGGCTGACGACAGTTTACTGACTGACGAGAATTAGTGTGACGAACGAGGTTTATTGGCTGACCAGCTGGAGACGGCCGTCCGGGAGGCGGGTCATGAAGACGCTGCGTTCGTAGACGCTCAGGGGCGCGGATTCTTTTTGTTTGGCGGCCGCGAGTTGGGAGCCGGTGAGTCGGTTTGCGTTGGCTGCCGCTTCCGGGTCGCGGATCATGCTGTAGCGCTTGCCGATCCGGCGCACGTATTCCTGCGTCTCGCTGTATGGCGGCACCTTGTAGCCGTATTTCATCACCGCGCCTTCGCCGGCGTTGTATCCCGCGAGTGCGAGGCGCACATCACCTTCAAAGAGATTTAAAAGAAAGCGCATGTAACGAGCGCCGCCTTCGATGTTTTGTTTCGGGTCCCAAATGTTCGTGACGCCGAAGCGAACGGCGGTGGGTGGCATGAGCTGCATCAGGCCGCGGGCGCCTTTGTAGGACATCGCGCGCGGTTTGAAGCTCGATTCCTGGTGCATGATGGAGTAGAGCAATAGCGGGTCGACGGAGTTGCGCTTGCCGGATTCGACGATGAAGTTGTCGATGTCGGAGTTACCTGTGGTGAATCCGCCCAGTGACGGGTTGATCGGCATCGAGGTCAGGTGAACCAGGCGTTTTCCGGGGAACTTCGGTTCTGCCTTCGGGGTCTCGATTTTGACCGCGTTCGGCAGGTCGAAGTTATCGATCTGATAGCCCGTTTGCGCCGCCGCAAAACCAGCCGAAAGTAGCAGAACCACAGATATTAGAAGGAGTTTTGACATTTACTTACGCGGGGCGCCGGATGAGGCCACGTCATAATACCACGGCGGTTAAACCATTGCCAACACAGTTTGGCAAGGGGTTTTGAGCAGATGTTGACAAGGGATGTATGATAGGCGCGCTTTAACCACAAACCGCGCGCTTCAGCGCGCCTCACAAAGGACGAAAACAAATGAAGAAACTTCTCACACTCACACTGTTGCTCTGTCTCTTCACGACCGGAGCAATGGCCCAGACCACAACTTCCTCAACCCAAAACGGCACAAAGCAAGGCGCCAAACGTGGCCCTGTCTTTCGCGCCACCAAAGACCAGATCAATCAGGCCCAGGCGATCCTCAAATCGCGCGGCTTTTACAGCGGTGAACAGATCGGAAAGCTCGACGAAGCGACCCGTGAAGGTCTGCGCAAGTATCAGCAGGCGGAAGGTCTGAAGATTACGGGGACCCTGAACAAGATAACCCTCGAAAAGATGAACATCGCTCTAACTGAAAAACAGAAGAGCATGTAAGCAAGTTAGACAGGTTTACAGGATGAACAGGATTCGTCTTGTTCGTCCTGTAAATTCCTGTCCAAACGAATTAACCAATCAGGCGCTCAACGACCTCATAACTCTTCTGAAGAGCCGCGTTGAGGTTCTCCGGTTGGTTGCCGCCGCCTTCGGCCATGTCGGCTTTGCCGCCGCCGCGTCCGCCGACGATCGGCGCGAGCTCTTTGATCACCTGGCCGGCCGGTACCTTAGAGGCCAGATCAGCCGACGTGCGCACGATGAGTGAAACTTTTCCTTCACTACTGCGCCCGAGTATCACGACGCCGGATTTGATCCGCGCCAGCAGCGTGTCGGAGAGTTGTCGCATCGCCGGCGCGTCCAATCCACTCGCCTCGCGTGCTAAAACTTTGACGCCCGCGATCTCGCGCGACTCATCGCCATTCGACGAAGCACCGCCGCTCGCGATCTTCAAACGCAGATCGTCTGCTTCACGCCGCGCCTTCTTTAACTCATCCTGCAACCGCGAAACAGCATTCACGAGCTCGCTTCGCGACGTTCGCAAACCGCTCGCGAGCTCATCGACGAGCACTTCCGCTTCACGAAACCTCTCGTAAGCGTCCGCGCCCGTGATCGCGCGGATGCGCCGCACACCGGAAGCGATCGATTCATCACTAACGATCTTAAAAAGCCCGATGTCGCCGGTCGCGCGCACGTGCGTGCCGCCGCAGAGCTCCATCGAAAAAACACCCTCGAGACCTTTGATCGACAGCACGCGCACCTTCTCGCCGTACTTCTCGCCAAACAGCGCCATCGCGCCCGATCGCATGGCTTCTTCAATCGCCATCTCGTCGGTCTGCACGGGCTCGTTGCGCAGGATGTGATAGTTAACGAGGCGTTCAATTTCTTCTTTTTCCGCCTGCGTTAACGGTTGATAGTGCGTGTAGTCGAAACGCAGATAAGTTGGCGCCACGACGGAACCGGCCTGTTTGACGTGCACACCCAAAACCTCGCGCAGCGCCGCGTGCATCAGGTGCGTCGCGGTGTGATTGCGGCGAGTCGCGTCGCGCTTTTGAACGTCAACTTCAGCCGCGACAACGTCACCGACGTTCAGCACGCCCTTCTCGACCCTAATCTTGTGCACGATCACACCCGAAACCGGCGAATACGTGTCGAACACCCTGGCGAGCGCCTCGTCCTTCGTCAACAAACCGACATCGCCAACCTGTCCGCCACTCTCCGCGTAGAACGGCGTTTGGTCTAGAACAGCCTCGCCTTCTTCACCCTCGCCGAGCGAGTCGACCTCACCATCTTTAATCAGGGCGACGACCTTTGCGTCGGTGACGTTCGTCGTCTCGTAGCCTTTGAAGAGAGATCTCGAACGTTTCGCCAGCTTCTCGTAGACGGGATTGATAGCCGCTTTTGCTTCATGTTTCGTCGCGACGGTTTGCTGAAGCTCCTGCAACGCCGCGTCGAAAGAGCGGTTGAACTCGTCTTCATCGATCACGAAGCCACGCTCTTCGAGCCCAACGCGAATCAGGTCGCGTGGCGTGCCGAATGTGTCGTAAAGCTTCGCGAGCGATTTGAACTCCGGCATCGCGCCTTTTGTCGACGTAAACAACTCGTCGAGCTTGTTCAATCCGACCGTCAACGTGGAACGAAAACGCTCTTCCTCCAGCCGCACCATCTTCTGGATGAATTCGCGCTGTGTTTCGAGCTCGGGAAACGTGTCGCTCATCAGATCGACGACAAAATCGGTGACCTGATTAAAAAACGAGCCCTCAAGACCCAGCGTGTGATGGCCTTGATAGATCGCGCGGCGCATGATCTTGCGCAGCACGTAGTTGCGCCCTTCGTTGCCGGGCAGAATGCCGTCGGCAATCGCGAAAGCGCTCGCACGCGCGTGGTCCGCGATGACGCGCATCGCAAAACCTTCCTGCGTTTCCGGTTGGTAATGCCGGTCGGCAAGCTGCGCCGCACGCTCGATGATCGGCCGGATCAGATCGGTGTCGTAGTTTGATTTAACGCCTTGAAGGACGACCGCAAGCCGCTCGAGACCCGCGCCCGTATCCACGGAAGGCGCCGGCAACGGATCGAGTTTGTAGTGACCCGGCTCGACTTCGCTACGTTCAAACTGCATGAAGACCAGGTTCCAGATCTCCATGATCGTGTCGCCCGGACCGTTTACATTCTCAGCCGAGTTCTCCGGATCGTCGGGGCTCGGTCCCATGTAGTAGTGGATCTCGCTGCATGGACCACACGGACCAGTCTCACCCATCTGCCAGAAATTATCCTTGCGTCCGAAGCGCAAGATTCTTTCGCGGGGCGCGCCCACTTCTTCCCAGAAGCGCTCGGCGTCTTCGTCGGGCCCGACTTCCTCGTCGCCTTCATAAACCGTAAACCACAGCCGCTTCGGATCGAATTTCAAAACATTGACGAGCAGGTCCCACGCATAGCGGACGGCGTCCTGTTTGAAATAATCGCCGAACGAAAAATTGCCGAGCATCTCGAAGAACGTGTGATGCCGCGCGGTTTTACCGACTTCGTCGAGGTCGTTGTGCTTGCCGCCGGCGCGGATGCACTTCTGCGACGACGCCGCGCGCACATACTCGCGTTTTTCCCGGCCCAGGAACGTGTCTTTGAACTGATTCATGCCCGCGTTGGTAAACAACAGGGTCGGATCGTCGGCGGGCAGCAGTGGCGAGGAACGCACGGGCGTGTGGCCGTGCTCCTCGAAGTATTTCAGAAAAATCTCTCGTATTTCGTTACCAGTCATGTCGATTTGAGTTTAACAAGACGGATCGAAGAGTGCACGTAGCTTGTCGCTCACGAGTTCAAACTCAAAGCCCTGCCGCAAAAGGTGATCGAAAAGCTTTTTGGCTTCGATTCGTGTCTTCGGCCGGCCACGCAGGCGGAGGCGCTTCTCGATTGCCTGGTCGATGAGTTGTTCTTCGGGTGTTTCGGCGTACACGAGTTCCAAAGCGCCTTCGGCGACTTTGTTTTCGACCTTCTTGAGCTTGAGGTCGCGTTCCAAACGCCGCCGTCCGACCGGGCGCTGTCTCACTTTTAAAGACGCATAACTAAACGCGAACCGTTCGTCGTTTAGATAGCCGTACTCTTCGAGCCGTGCGATGACCGTCTCCACGATGGTCGGGGTCGTATTCTTTCCTTGCAGTAACCGCTCGCGCAGCTCGGCCACCGAACGCGGTTTCACAGTCAACAGTTTGACCGCACGATTGAATGTTTGACGGCGCTTTTCGTCGGTTGTCATGCGCGAGTGATTCTCACATCGCCAATCGTCATTCGGCAAACTAAAATGAGCGCATGGATGGACTGTTAGTAATCGACAAGCCGGGGGAACTTACTTCTCACGATGTAGTTGCGCGTGTGCGTCATATTCTTCACGAGCGCCGCATCGGTCATACAGGAACGCTCGATCCGTTTGCGACCGGAGTGCTGGTCTTGCTGCTCGGCAAAGCCACTCGCCTCGCTCAGTTTCTTAGCGGTGAGGACAAGGAGTACGACGCAGTGATCCGCTTGGGCTATTCGACCAACACGGGCGATCGCACTGGAACGCGAATTGATGGTCCAAAAGACATCCCGCTCGAAAATTGGAACGAACAGGAGATCGAAACAGCGCTTGCAAGCCTGCGCGGTTGGATAGACCAGGTGCCGCCGATGTATTCGGCGAAAAAACGCGAAGGCAAGAAGCTGTATGAACTTGCGCGGCGTGGCGAAGAGGTGGACCGTGAGCCGGTTCGTGTATGTATTCATGAGTTCACGGCTATCAAGTCAGACGGTCAACTGATCAAGGACAATCACGACGGTACGTTCGATTTTCGCGCTCACGTTGTTTGTTCTTCAGGCACTTACGTGCGAACGCTTGCGGAAGACTTTGGCAAGCGTTTGTCCGTCGGCGCACATTTGGCTGAGTTGCGTCGGATGCGAGTGGGCGAGTTTCGCGTCGAGAAGGCGGTGACGCTCGACGACTTGAAGACCAGTTTTGCGGAGGAGGCGCTGGGCGAGGTGGTGGTGGCGCCCAATGCGGCGCTCTCCAAACTGCCTTTCGTGCATCTAAGCGCCCAGGATGTGCGTAATGTTAGTCACGGAAGGGAGGTAAAGGTTGAGGGATCTGGTTGGACGGATGGTGAAAACGTAAAGATGTGCGATGCGCAGGAGCAATTGATTGCCCTTGGTCAATACGACGCCCGTGCGCAAGTCTTACGTCCCCGCGTAGTGCTGCTCGAAAAAACAACATTGACTTAGGGTCTTTACGCGTGTGGTATACTTCAGTCCCAAGGAAGCGCTCCAGGATGCTTCCAATAAGTGCTTCCCTCCGCTAGTTCCGTTGACACGATCATTGAGAACTGATGCTTCGAGGACGCAGCTCACGCTTACGCGCGCGTGAGGCGTATCACGAGGTAGTAATGGTTTACCAGCCGCACTCCCCGATCGACTGGCGGTTGATTTACGAAAGCGTGGCCTCTCCCCACACGCTGTCCAATGCGCGAAAGCCGAAGAGGTTTCAAGGCTATGCAAGAGCAGGATGGCAACAAAGGATTCAACATCAGTGAACGCTTGGAAGATCTGCGCCGCGAACACGAAGCGCTGCGTTGGGAAGGAACCTTCCGAGATTATTTCGAACTAGTCGCTCAGAACCCGCGAATCGCGCAACTCTCGCATGCGCGCATCAACGACATGGTTCACGCCGCCGGTGTAGAGCGGCTGAACGAGGGCACGCAGCACGAAGTTCTTTCCTACAATTTCTTCGCCACCGAGCTCTTCGGCATTGAAGAACCCATCGCCCGAATCGTCGAGTACTTCAAATCAGCCGCACAGCGTTTGGAAGTGCGCAAACGCATTCTGTTGCTGATGGGACCGGTCGGCGGTGGTAAGTCGACAATCGTCAACATGCTCAAGCGCGGACTGGAAGATTGGACCAGGACGCCGGGCGGCGCGGTCTACGCAATCAAAGACTGCCCGATGCATGAAGAACCGCTGCACCTGATTCCGCATCAACTGCGCGCCGAAGTCGAAAAACATTACGGTATCTACATCGAAGGCGACCTGTGTCCACAGTGCCGCTATGCACTCGATAAAACTTACGGTGGCCGTCACGAAGACGTGAAAGTGCATCGCGTGGCATTTTCGGAAAAAGAACGCGTCGGCATCGGCACCTTCTCGCCAAGCGATCCGAAGTCACAGGACATCACGGAACTGACCGGCTCCATTGATTTATCAACCATCGGCGAAGTAGGGGTTGAATCGGATCCCCG
>DASUPR010000303.1:0-7170 GCA_036281015.1 Pyrinomonadaceae bacterium | reverse complement strand
CAACTGGAGGCATAGCGAACCTGGTACCGGTTCGGCCCGATTGGACCGACAGTTCCGAAGTGCTCGGCTATTCAGACCTCGATCATAAATTTCGACCTGGACCAGTGCTGGAAATAGCACGCGAGGCTGCCGCTAATCCCGACCAGTTTCACACGTGCATACTCGACGAGATGAACCTGGCCCGGGTCGAACAGTATTTCCCTGAGTTCCTCAGCAAGATTGAAGATCGCTACCCGCAGGCGAACGGCGGGTACCAAACTAAACCGGTCTTCTGCCAAACACTCAGAGATCCGGAATGGGCCAACGTGTGCATTCCAGCAAATCTCGCAATAGTTGGTACTGTCAATGTCGATGAAAGCACTCACGATTTTAGTCGCAAGGTGCTCGACCGGGCTTTTACGATCGAACTTTCCGAAATACACCTGCACCATTGGAAATCAAATGGTGGACCACCGCGTGCTCCGGCGAAGTGGCCGATGTCCTGGTGGCATCCGATCAAGATCCAACTACGCGAACTTACGAATGCAACTGCTGCGCAACTATCAGAAATCGACCGCGCAATCACGGCTTTGGACTCCATCAATGAGATTCTCGGCCCAGCGCAGTTAAAAGTCGCCTACCGGACGCGTGACGAGGTTGCGTTCTACGTACTTCACGCGCAACAGATCTCGGATGCGTTCATCGACCGCAAAGGCGACCCCGTTGATCCGCTCGATCTCGCTCTGCAGATGAAGGTCCTGCCGCGAATTGCCGGCCGTAGTAGTGCGATCAGAAGGTGTTTGTTGGGCCTTCTCGGCTGGGCTGTGACGGGGAAACCGCTGGAGTCCGACGACGCTGGCAATGCCCTGGTCGAACGGTGGGAAATGATGGGCCAACCCTCAGCACTCGACAACAGCAACTATCCACGATTAGCCGCCAAGCTATGCTTGATGTGGCAGCGGTTCGTCAACGATGGGTACACGTCCTATTGGTTGTGATTACTTGTGGCTGAACTCTTCCGCATCGAGACTGACCAAACACGCCTCACCTTGAGCGACCGTTCGACCTCTGCTTCAACAGAAAAGCCGGAAGGACGTCTTGCGATAACGTTACCGAGTCACGAACGCAAGAACATCAAGATCTGGCGACAGGGCTTACCCGCCGAGGCCGCAAACAACCTGAAGGTTGAAGTTGGTCCCCGTCTGTTTGAAGAGACACCCTACGATCTGCTCCTTGAGTCGAAGGAAAAGCGAGTGGATCTGAAACATCGGGATCCATCGATTCTTCAATCCCTTCATCACTCGATTGACGTCAATACTGTTTACGGTGCTATCGAGTTCAGAAGTCAAATCGGACATTGTCCCTTTTCGGTGTATGTCGACGGAAAACACGAATACGACTTCGAGGTCGAGGTGTTTCCGAGCAAGCTCGACTACGCAGCGGATTACAACGTCCTGGTTGCCGACCTTCAGGACATTTTGACCGGTCTCGTTCTCGAGTATTTGCGATCGACTTACCAGTTAGGTTTTGTCACCGATTCGGAAGGTTCGTCGCGAATCGAGTGGATACTGTTGCTGCGTCATGTAGTCGACGACCTCGAGAGCGCACTTCACTACATCGAACGACGGCCTCATCACGATCTGCTTCGTGAGCGGGTGTCGACCAGAGTTGAAAAGGTGCGCCGTCCTGACGCAACACTCTCCAGGATGATCCTGCAAGGCAAGGGTGAGGGACCTGAATCGAAAACGAGTTCGGGACGCGTGGTACGAAGCAGGTTACCTGAACGCCGCGCACAACAAACATGGAATACTCCCGAACATCGCTGGCTGAAATCTCAACTAAGTTTGATTCGCCGCACCTTGGCTGAAATCCACCTCGCCGAACGAAAAGGAGGCGGGTCAAACCGGCTTCGCCAACTCCGTATTCTCGAAGAGATCGCAAACCTCGAAGATCGAATCGAAGCACTCCTGCGTTTGGACTTCATCGCACAGGCGAAAGGACATGCTTCGGCCCGTTTCACTTCGCCGAGACTGCAATCGAAACCCGGTTATCGCGAAGCTTACCGCGCGTGTTTGATTCTGCTTCAGGGTTTGCGTGTAGATGGTGGTCCAGTTGGGCTATCGGTGAAGGAGATTCACACGCTGTACGAATATTGGTGCTATCTCACCTTGCTTCGACTGATTGCGAAGATAACAGGCGAACCGATACCCGTTCGCGAGCTGTTTTCCATCGAGCAGAATGGTTTACGAGTTCGATTGAGAAGAGGAACTTCGCAGACAGTAAATTTTTCTACGGGCGGCCGCTTTCTGGAGGTAGCTTACAACCCCGAATACAAAGGCGATGCGTACATTCTGCCGCAAAAGCCCGACGTTGTTCTGACCATTCACAATCCGAATTGGTCAGCTCAGCGTCTCGTTATCGATGCTAAATATCGAATTGAAACTTCGGCCGCATACGTGAAGCACTTCGGATCTCCAGGACCGCCGCAAGCATCGATCGACGCACTCCACCGCTACCGTGATGCAATTCTGGATGCGACCGGATCGGACGGACCAAGATCGGAGACCGTCAAGCGTAGTGTGGTTGAAGGCGTTGCGCTTTTCCCGTATGCCGACGTCGACGATCAATTTCGGAGTAGTCACTTTTGGACGCGCCTCAAGCGCGTGGGCATCGGAGCGATTCCGCTGTTACCCCGAGAAACCCGGTACTTTGAAGAATGGTTGCGCGAGGTTTTGTCTCGAACAGGATCGGCCGCCGCCGAACAGACTATTCCCTACGAGTCTTTCGAACAATTACGTTTGTGGCGCGAAGCCGAAAAAGAAACGGTGCTTGTCGCTGTGTTGAAAACGAATGCCCGGGAACATCTCGACTGGATCAAAACGAAGCGATGCTATTACACGACGTTTACTCCAAGCCAAGGCAGGCAATTTTTCTCGCGCTGGGTTGCCCTCTATTCGCCGGCATCGATTCGCAAACCTGGAGCAGTCACGCATCTGGCCGCGGTTGAGGATTACGATTTCAAAAAGCGTCACCAGATCGATACGCCATGGTCTCCTCGCCGCAGTTCAGAAGTGCAGATAGTTTATGAACTCGGAGAAGTTCGCGAGTTGGAGAAGCCGATTGAAAACCGAGGCCCGAGCGGACTTGGCCGGCGCTTTTCAAATAATCGCTGGACGTCGAGACTCGGGATTTTGCGAGCTTCGGAATTGCGGGAGCTTTTTCTGGAGACGTCCGCCGAATGGAGACTCTACGAGCAACTGCGCGTTGCCGAAGCTGAGTTCAGACTGAAACCCGGACCCGCAAAACCTCATAAGGAATCTGATCCACAAGGCCGGACTTGGTTTGTTGGGAAAAATGTTTCCGTGCTGTACCGCGGCGCGGCGGGGTTTTTGATCCGCCGTGCTGGGATGCAAGATGAATATCGAAGCGATTTGGAAGAGGTCGTCGAGCGCTTTATTTCTGCGCCTTCTTGATCTTCTCGGCCACGGCGATCTCCGACATTATTTCTTCTTGTCGCTTGCCACCATCGCGG
Organism: Pyrinomonadaceae bacterium; assembly: GCA_036281015.1. Lineage (GTDB taxonomy): Bacteria > Acidobacteriota > Blastocatellia > Pyrinomonadales > Pyrinomonadaceae > PSRF01. Next base: position 3,659 of record DASUPR010000303.1, on the reverse strand, counting down.
GCTTGCGAAACGCCGTTTCGGGAATGTCGACGTCGAACTTGAGATCGACGATGCGCAACACGATATCGCCGTTAGCGATGTTGTTTGAAACCATCTTGAACGGAACCATCACGCCGTCGACGTTGCGATAATCGCTGAAGTTTTCTGTCTGCGGCAGTTCGATGCCCGCGGTTTCATTCGCCACGACGGAATCACGGCGCAACACGAGGAACGACTTGGTGGAAATGTAATCCGTGATCGGCGTGCCTTTCTCGTTCTTTCTCTCGATGATGTAGACCTCTTCGTCACCTACCTTACCCATGCGTTTGAAGGTGATCGTCTGGTAGTTCTTTTTCCAGTTGAGGACGTCGTAAAAATCGGAGCCCGCTTTGATGTCTTCGAGGCGTTTGCCGCTGTAGGTTTCGGCCGGCGCAAAACTGATGATCTCGCCGCCTGCTGCGCCGTCGAAATAGCTGTTCATCGAACCGAGTTTCTTGCCGAGAGCGGTGAACGTCATTTCACTGGCTGACATGTTTGGCGCACGCGCACTGATTGTGCCTTTTGCCATCACGCCCTGGTTTTCGAGATCGACTTCGACGGTGGCTAATGAAGATTTGTGCTTGCGCAGGTTTTCTTCGCCGCCGTAAGCAGCGATCATCTTGGTTAGCAGATCGTCGATCGTAATTGGAGCACTTTGTGCTGCTACGGCAGGAGCCTCCTCCGCCCCTATTTTTTCGAGGACGACATTGCCTTGCGGTTGTTCGATCAAGAGTTCCGTCACGGTTGGTTTGTCTTTTGCCGGACGGAAGGTCGCGAAGTATCCCGGCGGTGCGGGATCGGCAAGTTTGTAACGACGGCCGCCGATGTTTTGAAGTGTGTAAGCTGGTTGACCCGGAACCGTGAGCGTCAGTTTGTCGTCTTTGAGCGTGACGTCGAAGTTGATGCCCGCGGCTGCGAGACGGTACTTACCGACTTCCGCTTTTGGATCGCTCGCAGGCGCGGCTGGTCCATCCGCCGCAACTTTTGGTTCGCCGACGAGGCTCCTCCAGATCGTATTCATCGCGACGCCGCCGAGTGACGACGCCGTCACGTTGGTCAACAGAACGAAGCCGAGTTTTTGATCGGGCATCAACGCGACCTGCGAGTTGAAACCGTCGATGTTGCCGCCGTGCTCGACAACTTTGTGACCGTTCCACTTGCGCAGAAACCAACCTAAACCGTAATCAACCGCACCGGCGACGTTTACCTGTTTGCGGACCAGCTCGTCGAAGTTCTTCTCGGAAACGAGTCGTTTTCCATTGATGCTGCCGTTGGCCAGCATGAGCCGCAGCCATTGGGCCATGTCGCGCGCGCTGGAATTGATCGCGCCTGCGGGAGCGGCGGCAGGAATTTCGCGCTGCGGCAGATGGCGTGTTTGTTTGGTTGTCGGGTTGTAGTCGTAACCGAGCGAATAGTCTTTCGACTTCTGCATCGCCGCGGCGGTCGTGTCGCTGTTTTTCATGCCTAGCGGTTTGAAGATGCGATGGGCGATCAGTTTGTCCCAGGTGGAGTTTTCTGCTTTTGCGACTACTTCACCGGCAGCGGCGTACATTACGTTCTGATATTGAAACTTCTCGCCGAGTTTCGCAGTCGGCTTTGCCATGCCTGCGACTTTGATCAGCTCCTCGCGATTGAGCACGCCAGTGGCCATCGCGAGATCCGTGCGGTTCAAACCTGAACGATGGGCCAGGAGATCGCGAATCGTGATCTTGGCCGCGGCGTCTTGATCGCGCAGTGTGAAGTAAGGGAGAAACTTCTTAGGTGAATCGTCGAGCGACAACTTGCCGGCGTCGGCGCTAATGGCTGCCAGCATGGCGGTGAATGCTTTCGACGCGGAGCCGATCGCGAAGCGGGTGTCGGGCGTGACGGGAAGTTTCTTGTCGAGATCTTTGTAACCGAGGCCCTTGAGATAAATGATCTGATCGTCCTTGACGATCGCCAGCGAGATGCCCGGAATCCCCAACTCTTTGCGCTTTTCGTCTAGTGTTTTCTCGATGACCGCGAGCGCCGCGGTGTAATCAGCGGCGGTTGCCGCAGGCTTGGCGGCTGTTGCCTGTTGTGCGAGCAACGGGCGCGGCAGTGCAGCCGTGGTGATCGCAATCGCGAGAAAGAGGACGGAAAAAAGGCGCACGAATGGCTTATTGGGGTTCATGTTTGTTTCTCCGGATTGTTCTTACGCGAGATCGGGCGCGAAGGTTTATTCAGCCCTCGTTATTCAACGACCCAGGTGTCGCCGCTATTGATCAGTTTCTCGAGACTTCCCGGGCCTGACTTCGCGATTGCGGCTTCAATCTGGTCGTCCATCATCTCTTCGTAAGTCGGGCGCTCGATGGCGCGGAAGATTCCGACTGGCTGCGGAAAATCCGGCTGCTCCATGCGTGCGAGCATGAACGCGACTGACGGATCTTTCAGATAGATATCGTGGACCAGCAGATCGTTTTCGGTGATGCCGTTTTCGCCAATCGTGACGATCTCAGGATGGGCGCCGTTCATGCGAATGCCCTTGTTGCGTTCCTTGCCGAAGACCATTGGCTTACCGTGTTCGAGATAGAGCACGCGGTCGGGACGAACGGAGCGTTCGGTGAAGTACTCGAAGGCGTGGTCGTTGAAGATATTGCAGTTTTGGTAGACCTCGATAAAGGAGATGCCCTTGTGCTTCGCGGCTGCTTCGACCATCGCGCCGAGGTGTTTGACGTCGATGTCGATCGAGCGCGCGACGAAGGTTGACTCACTGGCTATCGCCAGTGAGAGCGGATTGATCGGGTAGTCGATTGTGCCCGAGGGCGTTGACTTGGTTTTCTTGCCAAACTCGGAAGTCGGGCTGTACTGGCCTTTCGTCAGACCGTAGATACGGTTGTTGAAAAGGATGTAGTTGATGTCGAGATTACGGCGAATAGCGTGGATGAAATGGTTGCCGCCGATCGAGAGCGCGTCGCCGTCGCCGGTGATGACCCAAACGCTCAACTCCGGATTCGCGCACTTGATGCCGGTCGCGATTGCGGGCGCGCGGCCGTGAATGCCGTGGAAGCCGTAGGTGTTCATGTAATAGGGGAAACGCGAAGAACAGCCGATGCCGGACACGAACACGATCTTCTCGCGCGGAATGCCGAGTTCGGGCATGACTTTTTGCACGTTGTTGAGAATGGCGTAGTCGCCGCAGCCCGGGCACCAACGCACTTCCTGGTCGGAAACGAAGTCGGCCTTCTTCAACTGTCCCGGAGGCGGCGCAATGCGGCCTGCAACCGCGGACCCAGTGTCGCTTTCGGCCGAAACCACTTCGCCTGCCAGCTTGTTTGTATTTCCATTCCCACTATGACCGTTACTCTGTGTACTCATCATTTCTCCTGAATTGACGTGCTAAAAATCCTATCAAGTGATCCTAACGTGAGCGCGTTGTGAGGAACGCTCTAACATCACAAATACTCTTCAACCTTTCTGACAATCTCCCGAATCTGGAACGGGCGGCCTTTCACTTTCGAGAAGGGCACTGCGTCCACTAAGAACTTCGCGCGGATCATCGTGCATAACTGGCCGAGGTTCATCTCGGGGACGATTACGGTTTCGAAGCCCGCCAGCACTTCACCAAGATTGCGCGGGAACGGGTTCAGATAACGCAGGTGCGCGGCCGAAACACTCTTGCC
>DASUPR010000302.1:0-9087 GCA_036281015.1 Pyrinomonadaceae bacterium | reverse complement strand
ATTCTTTATGTGGTTAACGGCTGTCGCAATGGCAGCTTCTTTTTTGACGTACGCGACAGCACAGCATGCTCAGCACACAGTGACAGTTGAGTTGAAGAACGTTCAGGGCGAAAGCGTCGGCACAGCAACATTGACGCCGATCGCAAACGATAAAGGCGTGCGAATCAAGCTCGACCTGAAAAATCTGCCTCCGGGAGAGCACGCGATCCACTTCCATCAAGCGGCGAAGTGCGAAGGCCCGACTTTTGAATCCGCCGGCGCTCACTTCAACCCCGACTCCAAGATGCACGGCTTGAAGAATCCACAAGGCCCGCACGCCGGCGACATGAACAACTTCATGGTGAAGCAGAACGGCACGGCCAACCAAACGGTGACGAGTCAACTCGTGAACTTAGGTTCCGGGAGTAATTCGCTGTACGCGAATGGCGGCACATCGCTCGTAGTTCACGCCGCTGCGGACGACCAGAAGACCGACCCGTCCGGCAATTCCGGCGATCGTATCGCTTGCGGCGTGATCTCGAAGTAAATCTGTGTTAAGAAGGTGCCCACAAATCGATGCACCTGATCGGGATAGATGTGGGCACCGGTGGCTCGCGCGCCGTGCTGATCGACACGGCAGGTAAGATCGTCGCTTCCGCCACTGTCGAACACAAACCTTTCGTTTCAATACAAACCGGGTGGGCCGAACAGGACCCGCGCGATTGGTGGCGTGCCTCTGCTGCCGCGATTCGCGCTGCCATCACAAAAGCCGCGATTCCCGCGGAAGAAATCAAAGCAGTTGGGCTCTCGGGACAGATGCACGGCGCGGTGTTGCTCGATGACCGCGACGAAGTGCTGCGGCCCGCGATCATCTGGTGCGATCAGCGCAGCGGCGAACAGTGCCGCCGGTTAACTGAAAACGTCGGCAGCGCCCGGTTGATCGAGTTAACGTGCAACCCTGCGCTCACCGGCTTCACGTTGCCAAAACTCTTGTGGGTTCGTGACCACGAACCCGAGACGTGGCAACGCGTGCGTTCAGTTCTCCTGCCGAAAGATTATGTCCGGTTCAGGCTGACGGGCGATAAAGCGACGGACGTCGCCGATGGTTCGGGCACGTTGCTGCTGAACGTCGCCGCCCGTCGCTGGTCTAGCGAAATGCTCGACGCCGCGGAGATCTCTTCGGACATTCTGCCGCGCGTTTACGAGTCACAAGAGATCACCGGTTCGATCTCCACGAAAGCCGCAGAGGAAACCGGACTGCTCGCAGGCACGCCCGTGATCGCCGGCGCTGGAGATCAGGCCGCTGGCGCTGTCGGACTCGGCATCGTGCGCCCGGGAATGATTAGCGCCACGATCGGAACGTCCGGCGTTGTCTTCGCTGCCACCAACACTCCCGCGCTCGATCCGAAAGGCCGTGTTCACACTTTCTGCCACGCGATTCCCGAACGCTGGCACGTGATGGGCGTCACGCAGGGCGCGGGCCTGAGCCTGCGTTGGTTCCGCGATCAATTCGGCTTAATATCTGAATCCAGCGGCGATCCATACGACAGTCTTACTGCCGAAGCGGCGCGAGTTCCGCCCGGCTCGGACGGCTTGCTCTGGGCGCCGTACCTGATGGGCGAACGCACGCCGCATCTCGATCCGGACGCGCGCGCGGCGCTCGTCGGTTTGACCGCGAGTCACACGCGGGCACACGTGGTGCGCGCGATACTCGAAGGCGTGGCTTTCAGTCTTAAAGATTCGTTTGAGATTCTCAAAGAGTTGAACGTTCCGTGCGAGACGATTCGTCTCGGCGGCGGCGGCGCGCGTTCAGAATTGTGGCGGCAGATCCAGGCGGACGTTTACGGGCACGAAGTTGAGACGGCCGAAGCGGAAGAAGGCGCAGCTTACGGCGTCGCCGTGCTCGCGGGTGTTGCCGCAGGCGCGTGGCCCAGTGTGGACGCTGCTTGCGACGCAGTAATCCGCACGAACATTCGCGTCCAACCCGACGCGCACGCATTAGAAATTTTTCATCGACAATATCGAAAGTATGTAGCACTCTACCCGACGTTACGTTCAATACTTAACCCTGAGGGAACAAATGCGACCAAAAACCTTCATTAGATCGATTGTGTGTCTAAGCGTGTTCACGTTGCTGTTGACCAGTTGTCAGCCAGGCGGTCCGACAAACAGCAGTGCGCCCGGCGGCGCGGCAGGCGGCAAACACAAGCTCGCCTTCGTCACTAACAACGCGTCCGATTTTTGGACCATCGCGCGCAAAGGGACCGAAAAAGCCGCGCAGGATGTTCCGGGTATTGAAGTCGAGTTCCGGATTCCCGCGGACGGCACTGCCGCCGAGCAACAGCGCGTGATCGACGATCTGCTCTCGAAAGGTATTCACGGTATTGCGATCAGCCCGGTCGATCCGAAAAACCAGACGCAGATGCTGAATCGCACGGCCAGCCAGGCGCTCGTCGTCACGCAAGACAGCGACGCACCCGACAGCAATCGCGTTTGTTACATCGGCACTGACAACGTCGCGGCCGGCCGCCAGGCAGGCGAACTGGTCAAAGAAGCGTTGCCACAGGGCGGTAAGATCATGGTCTTCGTCGGCATGCTCGACGCAGCCAACGCGCAGCAACGGTATCAGGGTTTGAAGGAAGCACTCGCCGGTTCGAACGTGACGATCATCGACGTACGCACCGACAGCACGGATCGCGTTCGTGCGAAGTCAAACGCCGCCGACACGCTGGTAAACAATCCGGACATCGCGGGCATGGTTGGTCTGTGGTCCTACAACGGTCCAGCAATTCTCAGCGCCGTCAAAGAGGCGAACAAAACCGACAAGGTGAAGATCATCGCGTTTGACGAAGAAGATCCGACGCTCGAAGGCATTAAAGACGGTTCGATCTACGCCACCGTCGTGCAACAGCCGTATGAATTCGGTTATCGCTCGATGGAGTTGATGGCGAAGTATTTGAACGGCGACAAGTCGGTCGTTCCGGCGAGCAAGCAGATCTTCGTGCCGACGCTGGCGGTGAAGAAAGCAGACGTCGACGCGTTTCAGAAGAAGATCAACCAGCTCCGCGGACGCAGCTAATCCGTGACAGTGAACACGCCCATTCTCGAGATGGAGGGAGTCAGCAAGCGATTCCCCGGCGTCGTCGCGCTTGATAACGTCAGCCTGAGCGTCGGCGCCGGTGAGATCGTGGCGTTGATTGGCGAGAACGGCGCCGGCAAGTCCACCTTGATGAAGATCCTCGGCGGTGCAATCGCCCAGGACGGCGGCGCGATCAGGATCAACGGTAACGCGGTTGAGATACGCTCACCACGCGAAGCGAGCGCGCTCGGTATCGAGTTTATTCATCAGGAATTGAGCGTTCTCGATAATCTCGACATCGCCGCGAACATCTTTCTCCGCCGTGAACCAACCATAGCCGGCTTCTTAAAACTAATAGATAGGAAGCGTATCTACCGCGAGGCAGATGCGCTTTTGCGCAAACTCGGACTGGAGCTTTCCAGCCGTACGCCGTTGGCCCAACTCTCGATCGCGCAACAACAGCTCGTCGAGATCGCGCGGGCGCTCGGCGCGGGCGCGCGCATCATCATCATGGACGAGCCGACGTCGAGTTTGACGTTGACCGAAACTCGCCGTTTGCTCGAGCTCATCAAAGATCTGAAGGCACAGAACGTCAGCATCATCTACATCTCGCATCGCATGCACGAAGTACAAGAGATCGCGGATCGTGCGGTGGTCCTGCGTGATGGAAAGAACGCCGGCATACTCGAGCGCAATGAGATCACGTACGAACGCATGGTGCGCATGATGGTTGGCCGCGATCTCAAAGAGTTCTTCAAAGGCGCGACGGCCGACAGACCTCAATCGACTAACGGCGACGGTTTCATCGTCCGACGGCTTCGTACGCTTCGTTACCCGAACCAAACGATCACGTTCGATGTAGCACCGGGTGAAGTGCTCGGGTTCGCAGGCCTTGTTGGCGCGGGACGTTCCGAAGTCGCGCGCGCGATCTTCGGCGTCGAAGAAGCACTCGAAACCGAAGTCTCACTCGACGGTAAGGTATTGCGCATCACCGAACCGCAGCATGCGATCAGTCACGGCATCTATCTCGTCCCGGAAGATCGTCGCCTCAGCGGGTTGATTGTCGACTTCAACGTGCGCGAGAACATCACGTTGCCGAATCTCGAGAGTTATTCGTCGGCAAAGATCATCAACTTCGGTAAAGAATCGAAAGTTGCCGGCGAGGCGATCAAAGCCATCAACATCAAAACGCCAACGCCGGAGATGCGTGCTGCCAATCTGAGCGGTGGTAACCAGCAAAAGGTCGTGCTCGCGAAATGGTTGACGTTCCGGCCACGCGTGCTGATCTTCGACGAGCCCACGCGCGGGATCGACGTCGGCGCCAAATCAGAGATCTACGAACTCATTCGCAACCTGGCCGCGAAAGGCGTGTCAGTGATTGTCATCAGCAGTGAGATGGAAGAGGTGCTCGGAATCAGCGATCGCATCGCCGTGATGCACGAAGGGCGGTTGACGGGAATACTCAACCGCTCGCAGTTTTCGGAAGAAGCAGTCATGCGCCTGGCAACTGGAACCGAAGGGGCACCGAAGGACAACCCGCTATGAAAAAAGAGCTCGGCATTTTCATTCTGCTAATCGTTCTCTGCATTATCGTTTCCGTCGTCAACCCAAACTTCCTGCTGTCGAACAACCTGCAAAACCTCGCGCGGCAAATCGGCGCGTTCGGGATCTTCAGCATTGGCCTGGGCCTGGTGATCATTACGGGCGGCATCGAGTTGTCGGTCGGTTCGATGATGGCGCTGCTCGGAGTGCTGATGTCGATGATGCTGACTGAGTATGGCTACGGCGTTGCACTCACAGTGATCGCCAGCATCGGCATCGCAATGGGGTTGGGGTTGGGCCACGGCCTGCTGATCACACGCCTGAACATGCAGCCGTTCATCGTCACACTCTGTGGCCTGCTGTTCTATCGCGGTCTCGCACGCTTCATCACAAACGACGAGACGAAGGGCTTCGGCGCGGTAGGTTTTGATTCATTGCGGTATCTCGCAAACGGAAATCTGCTCGGTATCCCGATGCCCTTTATCCTGCTGCTGATCATCGCCGCGATCACGTGGGTGGTCTTGCATCGCTCGGTCTACGGCCGTTATCTCTTCGCAACCGGACGCAACTCCGAAGCAGCGCGCTACGCCGGCATCGACACGAATCGCATCATCACCATCACTTACGTCGTCTCCGGCGCACTCACCGCGATCTCGGGAATCATCTTCGCGTTCTACACAAACTCAGTTTCGCCCGCGAACCATGGCAATGCTTACGAGCTCTACGGAATCGCGGCGGCGGTGCTCGGCGGTTGCTCGTTGCGTGGCGGCGAGGGTTCTGTGGTCGGCGTTTTAATCGGAACTGCTTTGCTTCAAGTACTACGAAACCTGGTCAATCTGCTCGGCATCCCCAGCTCGCTCGACTTCGCGGTGATGGGCGCGGTCATTCTGATCGGCGTCATGGCCGACCAGATCTTTACCGAACGAAGAAACCGTCGACAGGTCGCGCTTATGCGCGAACTCAGTGCGCGTGAGGCTAAATCATGAGATTAAATCTGAAACTTCTTTTTATCCTGGTTTTAATCCTTTCCTCGCTCGGTGTCGCGGTTGCGCAACCCGCGATTACCAGCACGAGCTTCGGCAAAACCGCCGACGGCCAGAACGTACAGATTTACACCCTCCGAAACCGTAACGGCATGGAGACCAGGATCACCAACTACGGCGGTATTGTCGTGTCGCTCACCGCGCCCGGTGCTAATAATAAGTTTGAAGACGTCGTGCTCGGCTACAACACTCTCGACGACTACATGAGTCCGCCGTTTCCCTACTTCGGTGCGATCATCGGCCGTTACGGCAATCGCATCGCCAAGGGACGCTTCACGCTCAACGGCGTCGAATACAAACTCGCCGTCAACAACGGCGAGAATCATCTGCACGGCGGGCTCAAGGGTTTTGACAGAGTCATCTGGGGCGCGCAGCAAAAAAACACCGCCGCCGGCCCCGCACTGCTTTTGAGCTATGTCAGCAAAGACGGTGAGGAAGGTTATCCCGGCGACCTGCGCGTCACCGTCACCTACACGCTGACGCACAAGAACGAGCTCAAGATCGATTACACCGCTTCAACCGATAAAGACACCGTTATCAACCTGACCCATCACTCTTATTTCAACCTCGCCGGCGAAGGTAATGGCGACATTCTCGATCATTACGTCATGCTTAAAGCCCGCCGCTTCGTTCCCACCGACGCGGGTTCGATCCCGACGGGCCAACTGAAGAACGTCGCCGGCACGCCATTCGACTTTCGCAGACGCGAGACAATCGGCCACCGCATCGATCAGGACGACCAACAGCTTAAATTCGGTAACGGGTACGATCACACGTGGGTCATTGACGGCCGGCCAGGTGTGCTGAGGATGGCCGCGTCGGTCTACGAAGCGACCTCGGGGCGGATAATGGAAGTTTGGACCACCGAACCGGGTGTGCAGTTCTACACCGGGAACTTTCTCGATGGCTCACGCCCGGGAAAATCCGGCAAGCCTTATCCGCGCCGGTCGGGCTTCTGTCTGGAGACTCAGCACTACCCCGACTCGCCGAACAGACCAAACTTTCCAACAACAACGTTGCGAAAAGGCGCGACCTATCGTTCGACAACGATCTATCGATTTATTGTTCCGAGGGTTGAACTCGTTGGGCCACCATCACGGGCCAACCTAGAGAGGTAGCCGCAACCGCGCCTCGCAGCCACGAAACTGCCGCCGGTTCTCCAGCGTCAACGTCCCGCCATGCGCTTCCGCGATCTGGCGTGACAACACTAATCCAATTCCCGACCCTTCAGCCTTCGTCGTAAAGAACGGCACAAACAGGTTCGCCGTGCTCGCGAGCCCGGGACCTTCGTCACGAATCCACACCTCGACGTTTCCGTTGTTTTGTTGCCAACCAACCTCAACCCGGCCATGCGTCTCCATCGACGCATCAACCGCGTTGCGCACGAGATTGATCAGCAACTGCTCCAACTGCACGTCGTCGCCGCGCACGACAACTTCCGGCCCGGAAACAACACTCACGGGCAAGCGCGTCTCAAGACTCGCCACGCGCGACACCAGCGTTCCAATCTTCAACGGTTCGAGCCGCGGCGGCGGCAGCCGCGCGAGCTTCGAATACGATTCGACAAACCTCGCCAGCGAATCAGCACGCGACGAGATCACAGCCAACCCGTGATGCATATCTTCGCGCCAGTCCGCCGGTTCCGGATCGCGCCGCATCAAATCCGCGAGACTCCCCGCCACTGACTTGATCGGCGCCAGCGAGTTATTCAACTCATGGCCCAACACACGCAACAGCCGCTGCCACGCAGTGCGCTCTTCTTCGCGCAACGTCTGACTAAGATCGGTAAGCACGAGCAACTGGTGCTGCTGTCCACCTTCGCGAAAAGTGCTGCGACGAATGTCCCAACGTCCAACACCGCCTGGAAACACCATCTGCATCGTCTTCGGCCCGGCGCCCACCGGCCAGTTGAAACACTCAGACAAACCGAGTTCCGTGCTCGTGCGGCCCAACAAACGCGCCGAAGGTTGGGCCAACAATTTCTCACCTGCGCGATTCACGAGTTGCAAACGCTGCTCGCCGTCAAAAGCAAACACCACAACGTCGATCTCCGCCATAACCGTACGCAACAGCGCGGTCGCTTCCATCGCGCCGAGTCGCTGCTCGCGCAACGTCTGGCCCAGATCGTTCACTTCGAGCATCACTTCGCCGAGCGCGTCGCCCGAAAGCGCACGCCGCCCGCGAATCGAGTAGTCGCCTTCACGAATTGCGGCAAGAATGTTTGAAAGAGTCTGCAGCGGCCTGACGATGCGCTGCTTGAGATTGAACGAGACGCCGAGCCAGAGAAGGATGAGCAGCAGATCGATGGTCCATTGGACCTGCGCGGAGTAGCCGTCGTACCAGAGCAAAAACGCCGACAGCGCGACAGCGGGGAATCCGGCGGCGAGCGAGAGCAGCGTGACGCGCCCTTCAAACTTCAGTTTACCGCGCTGCCCGAGCGACGTATCCAGTGAGGAGAATTGTGTCGATTTTTCAGGCTTGCTCACGATTACAACTTAATCCGTGGTTTCGCCTCTTTGCAACTATGATCCCAAGCCGTACTTTTGCAGCCTGCGATACAGCGCGCTGCGGCTCAGGCCCAACGCCTCTGCGGCACGGTTCGCGTTTCCTTCAAAACGCGCCAGCGCTTTCTTGATCAAAAGCCGCTCGGCGTCTTCGAGACTCATTTCCTCAAGCCGCGCCGACAAACGCGCATCGGGCGTCGATTCGAGCGCGAGATCAAACGCCGTGACCAGATTGCCGGTGCTCATCAGCACCGCGCGCTCGATCACGTGGTCCAACTCGCGCACGTTACCCGGCCACAAGTGATGCCGCAAAGCGTCGAGCGCCTCGGGCGTGAAACCCAGGATCGGGCGGCGATAACGCTCGCGATGCGTGTTCAGAAAGTGTTCCGCGAGCACAGGAATATCTTCGAGTCGATCGCGCAAGGGCGGCAGGCGAATCTCGACCGTGTTCAGACGAAACAACAGGTCCTGCCGGAACTTTCCCTGCGCGACTTCCGCGTGCAGATCGGCATTCGTCGCGGACAATAAACGCACGTTGACCTTCTGCGTCTTCGACGAACCGACGCGCTCAAACTCGCCGGTCTCGATCACACGCAACAACTTCGCCTGCAGATTAAGCGGAACGTTTCCAATCTCGTCGAGAAAAAGCGTGCCGCCATCCGCCAGCTCGAAACGTCCAACGCGATCGCTCTTCGCATCGGTGAACGCGCCACGCACGTGACCAAACAGTTCGCTTTCAAACACGCCTTCAGCCAGCGCACCCGCGTTCAGCGAAATGAGTGGCTTCGAACGGCGCGACGAGATAGAGTGCAGCACGCGCGTGATCACTTCTTTGCCGGTGCCGTTCTCGCCCGTGATCAAAACGTTCGCATCCGCCGGGCCGATCCGTTCCACGAGCTTGAGGATCGACTTCATCGCCGGCGACTCCGCCACGATCTGC
>DASUPR010000301.1:0-4189 GCA_036281015.1 Pyrinomonadaceae bacterium | reverse complement strand
CACTTCTCGCTTCGGCGAAGCGATTTCTCCTTCAGACAAAAATAACTTCAGTCCGCGGTTGGGTATCTCGTGGGATCCATTCAAGAGCGGCAAGACAGTCGTGCGCGCCGGTTATGGTCTCTACTACGATCAGGTGCTCGTAGGCATCTTCGAGCAGAACGCGTTCGTCAATCCGCCGTTCAACAACCGCGCGACGTTCAGTGGCGCTGGCGTTGGTTTCTCGAATCCGAGTGGCGGCGCTCTCGGCGATTTGCCCGTGCGCGATCTGATCGCCAGTGCGGCAGACTTCCAGACGCCGATGATCCAGCAATGGTCGCTGGGCATTCAGCGCGAGATCAGGCGCAACCTCGTTGCCGAGCTTTCTTACGTCGGCACCAAGGGCGATCACCTGATCCGTCCGCTCGACATCAACTATCCATCGCCGGCGGACGTGAACCGCGTCGGACTGGCAAACGCAAACACGGTGCGTCCGTTCCTCGGCTACCGCCGTATTCAGTGGCGTGAGACGAGCGCGAGATCGCGTTATCACGGAATGCTTTCGTCGATCAGCTATCGCTTCACTATCGGCGTCGCACTTACTGCGAGCTACACCTGGAGTAAGACCATGACCGACGCGACCAACGATCGCGACGCGGTCGACTTCCCGCAGAATCCACTCAACTTGCGCGCGGAATACGCGGAAGCACGCACTTCGCGGCCGCATATCTTCAGCGCCAGTTACGTTTATGAACTGCCGTTCTTCGCCAAGGACCCGAACGCGTGGAAGCGTGGCTTCCTCGGCGGTTGGGAAATTGCCGGTATCACGGACCTTGCCTCGGGTCAGCCGGTGGCGAGAGTCGTCTCGGGAGCTAGCAATATCGCGGCGGTGATCGGTCAGTATCCAAACGTGATTTCGGATCCGAATTCAGGTCTCGCTGGAACAATCGATCCGGTTACGGGCTTGCCGTTCATCTTCGATCCGAAGGCGTTTGCCGCGCCGGCCAATGGCACCTATGGAAACGCGCCTCGTGCCTTTGCTCGTCTGTTTGGCCGCAATCAGACCAACCTGACGTTGACGAAGAATATCTATTTCAACAACGAGGATCGGTTCAAGCTCCAACTCCGCGCGGAAGCGTACAATGTGTTCAATCACACGCAGTTCACGGGAGTGGGAACGACCTTAACGACGACGTCGACCTTTGGTTTGCCGACAGGCGCTCGCTTGCCGCGTGAATTTCAGTTTGGCGCGAAGTTGGTGTTCTAGAAGTTACTTTAAGAAGTTAGTTGCAAAGGCGCAAAGAGGTTTCGGTCTCTTTGCGCCTTTGCGTTTGCGGGTTTTGCCGGAAGACTTCTTCTCAGTGTCTCAGTGTCTCTGTGGTTTCCAGCAATGCTGTGTTTATGGAAGTTTTCGAAACCGCTCGGCTTCGTTCTTGCGCTTCTGATCGTGTAGGGCCTGCGCCTTTTGTAGCTCGCGCTTTCCTTCTTCAGTAAGACCCGCTTTCATCAACGCGCGTCCGAGTTGAAAGTGTCCGTCGGCAATGGTGTCGTCGAGTGTTACGGCTGCTTTGAGTTCGTCGATGCCGCGTTCCAGGTTGCCGGTCAATACCAGCGCGCGGCCGAGCGCGAACCGTGTGTCGAATTCCTTTGGGTACGCTGCGCGAGCCGTTTCCAGCAACGGCAGCGCGCGTTGTGCATCGCTGCGCGTGAGGTAGAGATCGCCGAGTGTGAACGAAGCGCGAGGATCGTTTGGCGCGCGCCGCAGGACTTCGAGCAACTCGCGTTCTGCGTCGTCGTATTGGTAAAGCTTCCAATGAAGGTATCCGAGTCCGTAGCGCGTGATGGTTGACTCGGGATCGAGCGCTACTGCTTTTTTATAAGCTTCGAGAGCTTCGGGTGTGCGGCCCGTGCCGTCGAGCGCGTCGCCGTACTGGCTCCACAAAAAGGCGCTCGCGTTTGGCAGACGCAGACGCCGCTGGAGAACTGTAGCCGCTTCCTGATAGCGGCGCTGAGGCATAAAACTCCTCGCTGCGAGTTCCAGGAGTGCCGCGTCTTCCGGCGCGCGAGCGAGCAGCTGCGCGATCTCGCGGCTTGCTTCCTGAAACTTTTCCTGTCCGACGAGTGCGAGCGCGAGTGCGCGGCGGGCTCCGTCGTTATTTGGTTCGAGCGCGAGCGCTTGTCGGAGCGGGGCAATCGCGCCGGCGTATTCACCTTTTCTAACGAGCGTGAGACCGATGTTGAAGTAAGCGCCGGGAAGTTTTGGATCGATCGTGATTGCCTGCTTCCAGGCTTCCAGCGCCTCATTCGTTTTGTCCTGGCGGTTGAGCACCACGCCGAGGTTGGTCCATGCGCGAGCATCGTTTGGCGCGAGCTTGAGAACATCGCGCCAGGTTTGTTCCGCCTTTTGCCAATCGCCTTCGGCTTCGAATTTACGGGCAGTCTCGTAATACGTGCGTATCTGTTCCACCTGGCGCTGCGGGTTTTGTCCGAGAGCGGTGGCGGAGAGTAAAAGCGCAAGCAGAAACGCGGATTTGTAACGAGAACGAATCATACGCTTGGTAAGCATTATATAATTCAGCTCATGAACACAAACGTGGCCCAGCCTCCCTTAACGTTACAGAATGCGCGCGTGGTTCTGCCCGATCGCGTGTTGGATGCCGGCACCGTGGTTGTCGAATCCGGATTGATTGTGTCCGTGGGTGATTCGGTCGAGGCAAAAGGCGAAGTTTTGGACCTTTCAGGCGCGGTTTTACTGCCTGGTTTCATCGACGTACATATTCATGGTGCGGTTGGGATTGACGTGATGGAAGCGACGCCGCGTGGGTTGCTGGAAGTGTCGGAGTATCTCGCGACGCAGGGTGTGACGGGTTGGTTGCCGACGCTGGTTCCGGGTAGTGATGAGAATTATGCGAGCGTGGCGGCGGCTGTGTCGGAGGCGATGCGCTCGACGGAGGGTGGTGGAGCACGGATTTTGGGTTTGCATTATGAGGGACCGTTTGTGAACTCCGCGCAATGTGGCGCGCTGCACGTCGAGCACTTCAAGACGTATTCGAGTCCTGCGGATCTAGATTCTTTGCCGGTGAATGAGGACATGGCGCGGATGATCACGCTCGCGCCGGAGATCGCGGGGGGCGTTGAGTTGATTCGTGAGTTGACGCGTCGTGGTTGGGTAGTTTCGATCGGCCACACGCGCGCGAGCCTCGAGATCCTTGATGACGCGCTAGCTGCCGGCGCGCGTCATATGACGCACTTCATGAACGCGATGTCGCCATTGCATCATCGCAGCCCCGGCCCGATTGCGTGGGGGCTCTCTCACGAAGACGTCACCGTTGACATGATCGCCGACGGCATTCACCTCGACCCGTTCATGCTGAAGCTGCTGGTAAAGCTCAAGGGTGCGCGAAGTATCAGCCTGATCAGCGACGCCATCGCCGCGGCAGGAAAAGGCTCTGGCGATTACGCCATCTGGGGCGAGACCATCTCGGTCAAAAACGGCCGCACGAGCAACGCCGCAGGCAGCATCGCCGGTTCAGTCATCACGATGCTCGACGCCGTGCGCATGATGCACTCCCTCGGCATCTCCTACGTCGACATCGCCCAAATATCCTCAACCAATCCCGCCCGCCTCCTCAACGTCCATCACGAATGCGGCTCCATCGAAATCGGCAAGCGCGCCGACCTCGTCGCGGTCGATGCCGATGGCAATGTCGACCTCATGCTTTGCCGCGGTGTGTACCGATCGCAAGTCGATTAAAGTTTCAACAGCACGCAGTCTCGTTCAGTTAGTAACCGCTATGCCTACCAGCCGCCAGCTTCAAGCGCAGTTTGGAACTTGATCGCTTCACCTGCAATTTTTCCGGCTTTGTCGGTGCCATTGATAATCCGGCGGGCTGAAGTGAACTGGACCAGCCTCGCGCGGCCGTTCGCCGGTAGGTGACGCGCTAAAGTGTGGCGCCGGCCGGATTTGTCGCCGGCGAACCACCCTTCCTGCATTCCTTTAACCATGATCTTCGCGGCGATGTCGAGGTCCAGGGCGAGATCGAGATTGTTGCTCAGGCGTCCGCCGAGTTCGAGCTCGCGATCCGCCTTGTCGTAATTGGCCTTCCAAGTGAGTTGGACGTAGCCGCGGCCGTAGAAAGGAAAATAGCGTAGATGCGTGCGCCGCCAGTTTTCGTTGAGCCAGAAGGCTTCTCGCACCGGCTGCATAGTGTAG
>DASUPR010000300.1:0-8139 GCA_036281015.1 Pyrinomonadaceae bacterium | reverse complement strand
TTCACTCGATTGCTCATCTCATTTGCACTCATTAGCGACTCCCTTCTCACGACCGAGCAGGACCGTGTACCAACCGCCCGGCAATATTTGAATCGTTTCCTGTTGAACTACTCCGCGAGCATCGCGCCAGCGCAGTCCGATTGTTATCGGCCTGTCTTCGGGAAGTTGGCCCAACCCGAATTGCAAATCGGGACTGCGCTTGCCTGAATGCCCGTTCCCGCCGTCAACCTGCTGCACGATCGGCGTGCGCTCGGGCGCAAACACACGTGCCTCGGCGCCGATCGCCGCACGTGACGCGAGCGTGATTACGCCCTTTCCGTCACGGCACACACGCGTCTTTGACGCGCTGTCTCCGACCGGCAGGCGGAGCCTGAGCCCGATGAAGGTGCCCGGATTGTTGCTTTCGTTGCTGTAGAAGAATGAAGTTTCCCACTGGTTGGCGACTGCGTAGTCAAGACGGCCATCGCCGTCCACGTCTGCTGTCGCTATGCCGCGAGTGAGCAACGGCTGGTCCAGCGAAAGCTGTTTGGCGATGTCGTGAAAGCGCCCATCCGGCGCGCGGACGAAGAAGAAGTTGTGACCGTTGCCGCTGATGTCGTCGCCGGTTTGCAGGGTGGGCCAACTACGCGGATGGCGCAGCAGTTGATCGTTGCCCATCACGACTTCGTGCAGTTCGGGCCAACGGTTGACGTTGCCCTTCATGAAGCCGGTGGCCTGCAACGCTTCAAGCACGCCGTCGTTATTAAAATCGCCGAGCCGTGATTCCCATCCCCAACCGCTTCGCGAAAGACCCATCGGCTCGCTGTGATCGACGTAGGGAGCGACGCCTTTCTTCATCAGGTCGACATTTCCCGTGCTGAGGAAGAGGAAGTTGCTTTCTTCGAGACCGTATTCCTGCGTGATGTTGCTGACGTAGATGTCGGGCCATCCGTCGTCGTTCAGGTCGCCGAAGTCAACGCCCATGCCTTTGTAAGAATCGCGGCCAAGCACTTTCGACTTCGGCGTCGTTAACGAGCGCCGTCCTGCTAACAACTCGAAGCGCGGCTTGCCGGGTGTCGAACGATTGTGCAGGAGACGATCGGGGCCGAAGTCGTTGGCGAAATAGAGTTCGGGGAGCAAGTCGCCGTCGAGATCGGCCGCGCCGATCGCGAGCGCCCAACCACGAGCGCTCTGTTCGTCGAGTACGTTGCTGACTTCTTCGAATTGGACCAGTGAACCCGCTGCGGGCGCTTTCCACATCAGGAGATGTTTTCGTCCGCCGTTCTGTGCGTACGACATCGAGTCCTGCATTCCGTCGGGCACATTGGCGCGTGCGTCGAGAATGCGCGCGCCGTCCGGGAAGAAGTTGCCGACGATCAGATCCGTGTGGCCGTCGCCGTCGAAGTCTGCGAGCGTCGCCGCGTTTGTGTACCAGCGTTCGCCGCCGGGAACAATTTCGCTGCGCGTGTAGCTATCGGTGTTTAGTGCGGATGTGCGTTCGCGTTTGATGAAGGCGATTGGAGTTCTGCCCCAGTAATAAGCAAGCACGTCCTGAAGACCGTCTTCATTGAAGTCTCCGGGCAGACAACCCATCGGGGCCATCGTCGCTTTGTCGTAAGGCAGACCGATCGGTTCGAGCGTGAACGGTTGATAGCGCGCGGGAGTGCCCGGCACCGGGGCGA
Source organism: Pyrinomonadaceae bacterium (assembly GCA_036281015.1). Lineage (GTDB taxonomy): Bacteria > Acidobacteriota > Blastocatellia > Pyrinomonadales > Pyrinomonadaceae > PSRF01. The sequence continues at coordinate 6,478 of DASUPR010000300.1, read as the reverse complement.
CGATGACCTTATCTATTCTGGTGTCGACGTAGCACGCGTCGTTCGGCAATCCATCGCCGTCGAGATCGTTCAGCGCCACTGCCGCGCCGACGCTGGAGATCCAACCGGAAACGCGTTGCAGCGATGGATTGACGTCGCGAATTGTTCTTGGTGTTTCGCCGTTCAGCGTCGGCAGCGCTGTTGCGCGGAAACTAAATCCTTCGGCGAGCTTCGATAACTCTGACTCCGACGCTTCCGGCATGCGTGCAAAACCGTAGACTACGAAGACGAGAATGATCGCAGTCAACTTTGCCGCCTGGCGCCTGAATGCGCCCCGGAATGGGTCTCGGTTAGTCGTCATGTTCTTGTGGCCTCCCTGGCGAGATTGTTCTGAATGCGGCGGCGCCACGCTTCGTAAGCCGGCAGCTCGCCTTCTTCGTGCAAGTCTTGCAGTGCGTCGTCGGTGACTGCGGCGACCTCGCCGGCAGAGCGCCCGCAGATCACACGGCAAACACTTTCTGTATGAGAGTTGAGATTTGCTGCGCGCTGTCGCGTCTTCGCAGCGAAAGCAACGCCTTGAGCAAGCGCCGGGAAGTGTTCGTCAGCGGCGATTCGCAACGACTCGATCGCGGCGCGCGAACAACCGCCCGCATAAGCGCACGCCAAACCGACGCCGCTCCACAGATCGCCACGTCGCTCGGTTGGAAACGCATTGATCGCATTCGCGACTGCCGTGACGTTCGCGCCTTTTACAAACCACATGCTGCGGCCGAGTCCCTGATCGAAGGCGCGTCGCTCGTAACCATTCAGTTGCGGCGGTGGAATCGCTTGTCGTTCAACGTATAGGGGCCAACTGAAATAGCCTTCGTGAAATCCGTAACCATCGACCGCAAGCCAACCCAGCAACGGATCAAGTCTCGTTAAATGCGACGTAACCGAACGCCTCAAACGCGCGAGCGCCCAGCCCAAACCGACATGCATCATGTAAATGTGAGGATCGGCGAGGCGCGCGGTGAATGTGCTCCAGCGATCCCTGCGCCAGGGCGTGAAGCAATCGAGTAGGGCCAAGCCCATTGCAGCGCCTTCGTAAGCGAAGCCGCGAAATTCTGCTTCGACGTTCTCCAACCGGCGCGCGAGCGAGTCGAACCCGGTCTCTTCGAGCGCCGCATGATAGCCACTCAAAAACGTGATGCCGATTTGTTCGAGACGCAGTCGTGCTTTCTCTTCACCAGCGAGGAAGCCGCGTTTTGCGAAGCTTGCTTCAGCCGGTGAAAGACCCAGGAAGCGTCTGCGCGCTTGCCCGAGTAAAGAAACTTTCTCCACTACTACATTCCGACGCATCTGCATTGTTTATTGACCCGCGTCTGAACAGCGACGCATTTACCGACACCACGACCGTTCGGAGACAAACGCTCCTCACAGGAGTGTTCAGGTTGTCAGGATCTGGGCTTGACGATTGGAGAGATTACAAAGTGGGCGGCTGAGGTCGGGACAACGCCACCTATCCGATCGTCTGTATTGGGAGTGCAGAAAACAGTATGAGCCTCGGCTTGAGAAACTGGCGTGGCAATTTTGGAATTCGACGCCTGGCGATAGCGAACGCGATGCTTTGCACAATCCCACCGACTGCGTCGGTGGGATTGAGGCCGTAAAAGTGGTGGGAGTAGGCCGAGTATGAACGAACCACCGACTGCGTCGGTGGGATTCGAACGTCGGTGTGTGAATGCGAAAGCCTGTTCACGAAAAAAGCTGTTCAGCTAAAGCAGTCTCAGCGAAAGCAAGCTTCAGCAAGAACGAACAAGTTCTTCCGCAAGATTGAACAAGTATCGAAACTCGGAGACGTGCTCAAATTCTCATCGCCGAAATACACGGAGGTGAACGCAAGCACGGCCGCTAAGGATTTCGATCCGAAGCCAAGCCGCTCCGTCGAGTTCGGACAAAAGTTATTTCGTGAGGAGGAATCTATGAAAGAGATCACGCGGAGACTTTACACAAAACCGGTCATGCTCGGCATGGCGTTGCTTGTGGGAGTCGCGCTCGTTGCTGCCTTGTTCGTCACACAGAAGAGCACGGCCGCTCCGAACGCATTTCCAGTCCTTGCCGGGAACGATGAATTCGAGACTGCCGGCGACGGCGAGACGTTTCATGACTTTGGAGGCGATCCCATAGACGCGAACTTCTTCGGACCAGGTTCGAACGCGTATGGCGGACTCGTGGCGCTCGTGGGTGTGCCACTCGCGCCAGGGAGCAACGTCGACACAGTCATCCAGCGTCACCAGACTGTCTCGGCGCCGGGCGGCAGCACGGCTCTCACGATGACCGGGCTTTCTCTAAAGAGCATTAGTCCGATCACCGTCACCTTCAACAACGGCACACCCTCACAGCAGTGGGAAGTCGCGGTGGGCCTGTCTGCATACAAGGCTTCAACCGGGTCGATGAAAATTAATGCAAGTACGTTTGACTCGACCTTGAAGGTGTGGCCGAGATTCACGTTCACGCGCGTTGGCGGCGGATCAGGACCACTCGTGCTCGACACGGGCGCTCCAGGTCTGACGGCGGCGTCCGCAACGGTCGCGAATGAAGACATTGCGATCGAGCCGGCTCCCGAGCCAACGGTTGCTCCCGCGCCGTGCACGCGGATCGACGTTATCGAAGGCACCACCAAAATTAGCGGTTCTTTCGATTCGGCTACCGCAACCAGCACCTGTGCACCGGTCACGTTGAGTTCACTCAACTCACCGTGGACGAACTGCCCGGGCTTCTGCATTCCCGTGCCGATCACCGAGGAGGAACGATGGGCGCGCCATAGACCGGGACCGAGAGGTACCATCAAGGGCGGCGCAGTCGCCGAGTAAATACCTCATCTGAGTTGGCATCGGTGGCGGTATAATCGTCACCGTATCCGCTCGATCTATTTGGACTCCTCCCAGACGCCCTGAGCAACTGGCATCACCCGCGGCTTCGTTACGGAGCCGCGGGTTGATGATTTACACCCCCCGACCACAGTAATAGAATCTCGGGTCCCTATGACCGAAGTAATCCAGTCTTACAAATCGTGCGGTTCGGGATGGGCTCTGCGATGCGCAGTCGTGGCTTCTCTCCTGTTGTTGAGCGGTGAATCGTCTGTCCTGGCCCAGGAGCAGGCGAACACTTATCCCTTAACAGTTGGTCAACCAGTCACGCGTGAGATGCGAGGCGGTGAAGAACACTCGTATCAAGTAACGCTGAACGCGGGCCAGTACGCGCGCGTGGTGATGGAACAGAAGGGCATCGACGTTGTGTTGGCGTTGACAGGCGTGGATGGAAAACCACTCGTCGACGTCGACAACAACCTGAGCGGCACACGAGGGTTGGAAGTGATCTCGTTCGTGGCGGACGTGAGTGGTGTTTACCGCTTCTATGTGCGCTCGCTGGAGAAAGATGCATCCGCCGGACGATACGATCTGCGGCTCGAGGATCTGAGAACTGCCACCGATGCAGATCGCAAACGCGTGATCGCTGAGCGTTCCTACTCCACCGGCGCGAAACTACAAGGCGAACGGACGCGCGAATCGCGGCGCAAAGCTATCGACCAGTACGGCGAAGCGTTGCGTTTGATGCGCGAAGCGGATGACCGTCGCGGGGAGGCCATGACCCTCACGAACACGGGCATGGTCTATTACGGTCTTTCCGAACTCCAAAAGGCCATCGAGCCTCTCGATCAAGCGCTCACGATCTGGCGGGCAATTGGCGACCGACATTTGGAAGCCATCACGCTTTCAATCAATGCCAGGGTTCACAATGCGATGGGCGAGCCACTGAAAGCGCTCGAGGTTTACAGCCTCGCGCTTCCGGTCATGCACGAGGTCGGGGATCAGAGCGCTGAAGCCGTTACGTTCATGCAGATCGGCAATGTTTATCGATTGTTTGGCGAGTCGCAAAAGGCCCTCGATCATTTCACTCAAGCGTTGCCTTTGATGCGCACCGTGGGTGACCGCCGGAACGAAGCGATGGTCCTCAACAACATGGGGACGGTCTACACGCTTCTGGGTGAACGAGAGAAGGCGCTTAATTACTTCGAGCAGGTACTCCCGCTGGCACGCGCGATATCTGATCGCGGTGTTGAGGCCGCGGCACTCACCAACATGGGCACCGTTAACAACCTTCTCAACACGCCGGATAAGGCGCTCGTGCACCTGGACCATGCGCTGAAGCTCGTGCAGGAAATTGGCGACCGCAAGACCGAGGCTGGGGTGCTCACTCACACAGGGACCGCCTATAGCATTTCGGGAAAGCGAGACAAGGCAGTCGAATACCTTGAGCGCGCACTCCAACTGAGAGTCGAATTGAGTGACCGGCAGGGTGAGGCAATCACGCTCAATCATTATGGACGTGCCTTTGATTTGTGGCGTGAGCCGAAGAAGGCGTTCGAGTACTATGAAAAGGCACTGCCCATCTGGCGCGCGGTCGGCGATCGCAACGGCGAAGCCGCGGCGCTTTACGGAATGGCCCGCGCCGAATCCAAACTCGACGAACCTCTCCGCGCGAGTAAACGGACAGAGGCCGCGCTCGAGATCATCAACACGCTACGCACCAAGGTTACGAGCCTCGATCTTCGCGCCTCCTACTTCGCTTCGGTGCAGGATCTATACAAACTGCATATCGATCTTCTCATGCGGCTGCATCGGCGACAGCCGGCCGCCGGGTTTGACGCCGCCGCGTTGAAGACTTACGAGCAGGCCCGTGCGCGGAGTTTGATCGACATCCTGGCCGAATCCAGCGCCGACGTACGTCAGGGCGTTGATCCGCGTCTGCTTGCGCGCGAGCGTTCTTTGCACCAGATGCTCAACGTCGAAGCAGAGCGACAGACGCGTTTGTTTAGCGGTAAGCACAAGGAGGACTCCGCGGTCGCTGTGCGGCGCAAGATCGACGAGCTGTTGACGCAACTCCTTGCAATCGAGGCGGAGTTGAAAGCGCAGAGCCCGCGTTACGCGGCGCTTACACAACCCGCGCCTCTCGGCCTGGCGGAGATTCAAACCGCGGTTACAGATAACGAGACGTTGTTGTTGGAATACTCGCTCGGCGAAGAGCGTAGTTATCTCTGGGCCGTGACCGCGAACTCGCTTTCGAGTTATGAACTGCCGCCACGGGCAGTGATCGAAGCGGCGGCGCGGCGGTGTTACGAGCTCTTAACCGCGCGCAATCTGTACGTGAAGTTTGAAACCGCGGATGAGAAACGCGAGCGTGTGAAACAGGCCGATGCCGAATACCCGAACGCGGCGAAAGCGCTGAGCGATATGCTGCTTGGACCAGTCGCCGCTCAACTGGGACGAAAGCGTTTGCTCGTTGTTCCCGATGGCGCGTTGGAGTATTTGCCTTTCGCTGCGCTGACGGTTCCAGGCAAGGGGTCGATGGCTGGTCCAAAGAACGCGCGCCGCTCGGGCTCATTCGTGCCGCTCGTGGTCCAGCACGAAGTGACGAGCATTCCGTCCGCGTCAACACTCGCCGTACTTAGACGAGAGCTTCGCGGACGCGCACCGGCTGAGAAAGTTGTGGCTGTCTTCGCGGATCCCGTGTTTGACAAGACTGATGAAAGAGTTACCGGAAATGCGAGCAGCAGTGCGGGCGGGCACCACCGCTTGATGAATGCAGAGATGACCGCCGCTTCGGAGGCGCAATCTTCGGATGAGCTCCCGGCTTTAGTGCGGCTTCCTTACACGCGACAAGAGGCAGACGCGATCCTGGCCCTTGTTCCCGCAACTGGCCGAAAGGCCGCAATTGGCTTTGAAGCTAATCGTGCCGCAGCAATGAGCGACGACTTGAGCGAGTACCGCATCATCCATTTCGCTACGCATAGCTTTCTTCACAGTGCGCACCCGCAACTTTCGAGCATCGCGCTTTCGATGTTCGACCGTCAGGGTAAACCGCAGAATGGCTACCTACGCGCGCATGAGATCTTCAACCTGAAGCTGGACGCCGAGTTGGTGGTGTTGAGTGGTTGCCGCACCGGCCTCGGCAAAGAGGTGAAGGGTGAAGGTCTCTACGGAATGACGCGCGGTTTCATGTACGCCGGATCGAAGCGGGTGGTGGTGAGCTTGTGGGACGTACAGGACCAGGCCACCGCGCGGTTGATGTCGGATTTTTACCGTGGACTGCTCGGACCAAAACGGCCAACTGCTTCGGCAGCGCTGAGAGCGGCGCAGATCGCAGTCTGGCGTGAAGGCCGCTGGCAGGCGCCTTACTACTGGGCCGGTTTCGTGCTCCAGGGCGAACCGAAGTAAACCCGTGGATTGTCTTACCGCGCGAGTCTGATTTCGGACGACAAATCGTTAACTATCTGCGACACGACTTTCGAGATCTCGCCGGAATAACGGCGCGCGCTTCCCTTGGGCCACAGCACTGTTCCGCGCGCGTTGACCAGTCGCGCGGACGCTTCGATCTGCGAAGAGCCGGCGTTGGATTGCGAAACCGTGATTTTCAGAGACGCATCCGCTTCGTCCGCATTCATCGTCGCAGCAAC
>DASUPR010000299.1:0-13961 GCA_036281015.1 Pyrinomonadaceae bacterium | reverse complement strand
CACGGCGTCCATGATCTTGTCCTTCGGCAGATCGATCTGCGGGTTGAGATCGGGGACGCAGAACTTGCAACGACGGCCGCAGCCGGTGGTCATCTCGACAACGCCAAACGTGGTGCGCGTGTCGGGAAACAGGATCGCTTCGCGGTCGAGCGGATGTTTGACTTCCAGGCGACGCGGCAGTTCCTCGCCCTCGATCGCTTTCCGAAACAGCTCAAGCGTATCGACAGATTCGCTTCTGCCTTCGACGACGCAATCGACGCTCAGTTCTTCGTAAGTGTCCGTCTGAATGATCTGCCAGCCGCCGGAGCCGCCGACGATGACTTTGAAATTCTCTCGATACGGGCTGGTTTTGATCCGCGCAAACAACTCACGCGAGTAGTGCGAGTTGATCGGCATCTTCGACGAACCGAAGATCGACGTGTAGACGCCGGCGGCAAACGTCACGCCGAGTGGATTATGAGTCGAAACCGCAACGACGCGTGTTCGCGGTCCAACGAACTTCGGCAGGTCGTCCGGAAAACAGCAGACGATGTCGTCGCTGCGATACTCGCGCTGCAGCGACTTCTCGACGAGCCGCACGCCCGCGGGCATGTAACGAGCGGAGCCGTCCTCGTTGTACTCGACGTCGCGCCACTTCGGATACTTGCGATTGAGCACGCCCTCCATCCACATCGGCAACGAAGCCATTGCCATCTGGATGAAATAACCGGCGTGGTCGATTGATTCGGTAAGTGGCGCTGTCAGGACTATCAGGCGGCCACCGTCAGCAGGCGGTTGCGTCATAGAAGCAGGGATGGGGGAGCTCATTTGGCGGTACAGTAAAGAAAACCCGAGACCTTTTCAAGACCTTATTTCTGATCCGTGACTGCCACGGCGTCGATCTCGATGAGAAATCCGTGGTGAAGCGCCCCGGTTGGGATGACAGCACGGGCCGGACGATGCTCGCCGAGCATGCGGCCGTAGACCTTGTTTACAGCGTCCCAGAGGTTGATGTCGGCGACGTAGACCGTCATTTTCAGCACGCGGCTCCAGTCGCTGCCGGCGGCCTGCAAGATAGCTAGCACGTTATTCAGTGCTATTTCTGTTTGTTCCTCTATCGTGCCGGTCATGTGTGCGCCGCTAGCGGGGTCGATTGATAACTGGCCGGCGACAAAGACGAGGCCGTTGTAAACCGTAGCTTGCGAATAGTGGCCGGCTGGCGTCGGCGCGTTCTTAGTAGCGATTCTTTTGATGTCCATGTTTGTGTGCCCTCTTGTGTTCTAGGCTGTGAGCAAAAAGTTCGAGTCCGTCGCGATCGATGTTTACTACGTCATCGATCTCGTGCGGCGCAAGTCCGGCGCGCGTAGCTTCGCCGCGCGGATCGGCGAAAAACTTCTCGCGCGCCGTTTGGTCGACGTAAATCCTGGCAAGAAAAACTTCGAGCCGTGATTCGCTCATGCGGCTTCCTCGAGTGTGCGTGCGCGGCCGCGGGTTACAGCCTGACGTGCGCGATCGAGTTGCGTCAGCAGCGATTCGATAGACGGAAAGTTGCCGTCACGTTCGAGAATCACTGTTAGCGGTTGCGGCGCACGAGCTGCGACTTCTTCGAGCAGTTCGTAAACCGGATCGGGAACGTCGTGCAGGTGATCATCGAGCAGACGTTGCGCGCCGTTGCCGCCGATCCACTTTCCGCCTGCGAGATGAACCGTAGATATTCTTTCCACCGGTATTCTGGCCACGAATTCACACGGATTGAAGTTAAAGTTGGTTGCGTTCGCGTGCAGGTTGTGCAGATCGAGCAGTAGCTTGCTTTCCGAGTTGCGAATAATCGCCGACAACCACGCCGCCTCATCACGATCGCTGCCCGGTGGATCGATCAGCGTCGCCACGTTCTCAACCTGCGGCGCAACGCCGACGATCTGTTTCGCACGCGCGAGATTTACCAGCGCGCCCTCGATCGTTGCTTCAGTCCGCGGCGGCGCCGCGAGATGACCGATCTCGATCCCGCCGCCGCGTACGAACGCCAGATGCTCCGACCAGAACTCCGGCTTAACTTCTTCACAAAGCCGCGCTATGTCCTCCAAACGTCTCGTCTCAACCGGCATCGCGGACGCCAATCCCAGCGACACACCATGCAACGTGACCGGTGTTTGCGCCGCCAGCGTCTGCAATGCACGGCGCTCGTGCCGAGGCGCGCGAAAGTAATCGTCCGCAATCACCTCGACGATGTCGATGCGGTCGAGGTTCGCGAGAATACCCGCCGCGAGCCGTGGCCGCCAACCGAGACCAAAACGATCCGCGCTCACCTCATCCTCCACAACCACCGCAACCACCTCCGCAGCCGCCGCCACACGAACTGCCGCACGACGAACTACTGCCACATGAACTTCCGCAACCCGTGCTCACCGAGCTCCACGTCGACCATTTGTCTGCCTCTTTGGCGCGCGGAAACAGTGTGTGCGTAAACGCGAAGTCGGAGCCTTGCAACGCCGCTACGCCAAACACCGCCGCGAGCATCATCGGCTCGATCGTCGCGCCGCCGGGCCGCAGAAACGGCGCCCGATCCTTCAACCCGGCGTAAAGATTCTGCAAGTCCGCGAGCATCGCTTTACCACTCTCCGTCAAACGTGGAAACGAGATTTTGGCCGCGACGATAAGCGCTATGACCGTCAGGATGATCAGAAACCAAACGTTTGTGCGGCCACGTTCGAGCGCGATCATAATCTTCAGGAACGCCGCTCCGCCGAACACGCCGCACGCAATATACAGGCGCGTCCAACGCGCCCTGACAATCTCTTTGTTCGGCAGCAGGCCGACGTTCTTCAGCGTTTCTTCGTACGGCTTGCACGTCGCTTTCAAACGCGAATCGTCGAAAATGGATGAAGCCTCACCGGCGCGTTTGAACTTTCGCAGCAACTCTTTCTCGATCGGGTGACGCACTGCTTCCGGCGAGGCTTTTTCCGCAGCCTTGAGCTGTGTTCCGGTGGCCACAAGCAGGCCGCGATCGATCAGCGAAACTGCCGCTACACGCAACGTCTCCGGCTCAGAGCCACGCAGGTAAGCAATCAGATAGGGATCGGAGAGATCGAGTTTTGGTGCAGCAGATCTTTCGGCAATCTTTCGCGTGACTACCAGCGCAACGATCGAGAGCGAACTCAAGCCGATGAAGAAGAGCAGAAACTCCGGGCCGGGAAGATCGAAGGGATTCATTTTGTCGCCTCACTTTAGTGCAGCGGCGCGGGCCCACATCTCGTGGGCCAATTCGATTAGATGAAAGAGAGCGGGCGCGGCGGCGCCGGGTGGCAGCGCGTGTTGTTGGCGCGCTTCGGTGATGAGCTGGACGTCGTGGGCCGCACTCGCCGACGACGCAGCAATGTGTTCGAGTGCTTCTTTTGGTGTAGCAGCGGGACGTCCTTCGAGTTCGAGCAACGTTGACGCACACGAACGCATTGGTCCAGCAGCGTCGGCGATTACCGCCGAAAGTTGTTCTTCACGCAGACTGCGTGCGATGTAAGTTTCACGCAAACGCAGCGTGAGATTCAGCAATCGCTGTTTCAGGATCAGGATCGCGTCTTCTCGGGAAACTGAGATCGAAGCGAAAGGGTCTTCGCCGAAAAGGACCAAACGCCGTCGCGCGATATCGGCAAACTTAACTGCAAACGCCTGCGATGCGGGTTTGAGCTCGTCCTCGAGCAGAAACATCACGCGCAACTTGATCGCCGCCTCGGCGAGTCGCAATGGTTCGCGTAACTCGTCCGCCAAACCGCGTTCGAACGCACTCAGCACCAGGATTAGGTTGACGTCGGAAGTGGGTCGGAGTTTTCCTTCAGCACCGCTGCCGTACAGGACCACCGAGAGCAGATGATCCCCAAACGCCTTCTTCGCAGCGGCAATAAAGGTGCTCAGGGTGGTGCTTACGTTTGTCGGTAGCGTGATGGTGGTTTCGCTGGTCATATTAAGCAAAAAGTTGCTCGATGACGCTGCGCGGGATTGCGCCTTCGCGAACGATACGCGGCGGAGATGTTAATACGTCCAAAACCGTGGAAGGTTCCGTTGCGGTTACCTCGCCGCCATCGACGATCAGATCTAATTTGTTTGTGAAATAGCTCGCCACTTCCTGTGCTGAACGTGCCGGTTCGCGTCCCGCGGGGTTCGCGCTCGTGGCGGTTAAAACGCGGCCGCATTTGCGGACTAACTCACGAACGCTTTCATCGTCCGGCAGCCTCACACCGACTGTTCCGGTGCCGGCAGTAATCTCTTCGGGCAATCCCGGAACTGCCTGACCGATGATCGTCAGGGGTCCGGGCCAGAATTCTCGCGCAGCGATCTTAAATCGATCTGAACTCGTGGCGATTAGTCGCTTGACCTGATCCGCGTCCGAGATCAGAAGCAATATCGGTTTGTTGTCTTCGCGGCCCTTGAGTTCTTTGAGCCGTGCGACCGCGGCGGCGTTGAAAGGATTGACGCCGAGACCGTAAAACGTGTCGGTGCGAAACGCGATCACGCCGCCGTTGGAGATCACTTCCGACGCTGTCACCGTGCTTGCTCTTTCCAGTTGGTGTCCAAACGCGTGCGTTTCAACAAAGGCACGTCCAGCACGTTCAGATCGAAACCCGAAACGTACGGCTTCACTAACGAATACGAGGACGCGAAATAGATCGGCATCGCTTTGAGTTCTTTCAACGCCTGCGCTTCGGTTTCGATCGTCAACGCCGGACGCTGCGGCTCAGGTGACGCTGCGCTGGCGGGGCCTTCCATCGGTTGCACCGGCAGCGGATGTGAATCGCGGCCGAACAACATCGCGATGTTTGTCGTTTCGCTCGTCGTCTGCATCACGAGACCACGACGCACAACGTCGTAATCGCCGGACCTGATCGCGGCTTCGTATTCGTCCCAGCCTTTGATCACGATCTCGGTTTCGATGTTCAGAGCCGTGCGCCACATCGCTGCGATCGACTGGGCCACGACGCGCTGTTGTTCGTTGCGATTGATCAGCAATCTGATCACGGGAAAACCGTCGCCATCCGGGTAACCGGCCTCTGCGAGAAGCTCGCGCGCTTTGTTGATGTCGTGGTCCAGCAGCTCCGTCTTCTCAACCACCGGCTTCTCGCCCGACATCGCATCCGGCAGGAACCTGCCGGCGGGTTCGGTCGCGCCGCCGAGATCGTCACGGCTGACGCGTTCGCGATCGATCGCCAGCGCCAGTGCTTCGCGCACGCGCACGTCGTCGAACGGTTCGCGATCGACGTTGAAAACGTAGTAAGTCAAAGCGCCATACGTCGAGCGGCGGAAGTCTTTGTAAGGCGCCAGGAGTTTGAGTGCGAGGGGTTCGAAGGGCGCGTTGGTGACCGCATCGATCTCGCCGTCGCGATAAGCAGAGAGCGCCTGTTCCGGACCCGCAGTGTTAACAAACGTCACGCGATCGAGAGAGACTGAATCGCCGTCCCAGTAATTGCGCGCGCGCTCGAGGCGGACGCGATCTGCTTCGGTGGCTGAGAGTTGAAACGCGCCGTTGGAGATCAGCTCGTGCGACTCGATCCGTTTTGTGTGATCCGCGTCGGGGAGTTTGACGGGACGAAACACCGGATGGGCCACGAGCGCGGGAAAGCTGTTGTCGGCGTGTTGCAGCGTAACGCGAAGGACGTGATCGTTCAGTGCCTCGGCGCCGAACTGCGGTATCGCCTCTGGAGGCGTTGCAGGCTCACGCGATTCACGCGGCTGTGGCTGCGCCGGCGACTCCGGTTCGGGCTGAGGCGCGGTGGCGGTTGCGCCTTCGATGTTTGCAAGCAGTTCCGTGTGCGGCGCGAGAGGACCAATCTTCAGCGTCCGTTGCCAGGAACGAACGAAATCGCCGGCGGTCACCTTTTCGCCATTGGACCAGCGCGCGTTGTCGCGCAGGTAGAACGTCCACACACGACCATCGTGCGACGATTCCCAACGCGTCGCGACTGCCGGAATGGGCGCGAGTGTTTGCGGGTCGTAATCGGTCAAACCCTCGAACAGCGCCCTCACAGCATCTGTGTCCGGCGGCGCCGCGGCAAATGCGGGATCGAACGTTTGCGGCAGTCCGCCATCGCTCCAGCGAAGCTCCTGCGCGCGCGGCGTGACGATCTCGCCGTAATAAGTCGAGGGTTCCTCGTTGAAACAGCCCGTGTGAACGAGACAGAAAACCAAAAACAGCGCGTAGACCTGCGCCCAGCGCAAGCGCTTTCTCCGTCGAGTAGGGGAACTTGTTACCGGTTTCGTCGTCATTGTCTCCGACTGAGCTTCTGTAGTTCTTTATAAACCTCAACTGTTCGGCTGCGTGTTGGTTCGAACCCGTCTGAAGTATCTATCAGAAAATCCGCAAACTTTTGTTTCTCGGCTTGCGGCATCTGCGAATTGATCCTCGCCTCGGCGTCCTCGCGCGAAAGGCCGTTGCGCGACATCAGGCGTTCGATCTGCACTTCGGGCCGGCAATGGACCACGATCAACTTGTCGAACCGTCGATAACCGCCTGATTCAATCATTAGCGCCGCGTCAATAACCCCGATCCCATCCGGGTCTTCGCGTTCCCACTCGCGCATGATCTCGTCCTGGCGCGCGATGATGAACGGATGAAGAATCTGGTTCAACTGCTGGCGCTTCTCTTCGTCGCCGAAAACAAGCTCGCCCAGGCGCTGGCGATTCAAGGCGCCGTCCGGGTTGAGAACTTCGCGGCCAAATGCTTCAGTGACGGCTTCGAGACCAGGAGAGCCGGGAAGTACAACTTCGCGCGCTGTTTGATCCGCATCGAGGACGTGACAGCCTAGTTCTGCAAAGATCGAAGTGACATAGGATTTACCGACGGCAATTGATCCTGTTAAGCCAACACGCAGCATCGGAATTACCGGCGTAATTTTGCGGCTTTCAAAGTGTTCTTCATCAACATCGCGACGGTGAGCAGGCCGACGCCACCCGGAACGGGTGTTAACATTCCGGCGACCTCTGATGCTTCCGCGGGGTTTACGTCGCCGACGAGGGTCGAACCTCGCTTCGCAACGATCTCCAATCGCTTCTCTGCTGCATCGCCAAACAGCGCGCGCACTTCGTCCGGATCGGAAACCTTGTTCATGCCGACGTCGATCACAACGGCTCCGGGTTTGATGTGTTCGCGCCCGATCATCCCCGCGCGCCCGATTGCCACGACGAGCAGATCAGCCTGGCGGGTTACTGCCGCAAGGTCTCGCGTGCGTGAATGACAGATCGTCACAGTCGCGTCGCGCTGGAGTAGCAGTTGGGCCATCGGCCGGCCAACGATTTGACTGCGGCCGACGACGCAGGCATTCGCGCCACGAATTTCGATCGCGTTGTAATCGAGCAGTTCGATGATGCCGGCGGGCGTGCAGGGCACCAGCGCCGCGCGACCCATGGCAAGTCTGCCGGCGTTGACCGGATGGAATCCATCGACGTCCTTTCGCGGATCGATCGCTTCGATGATCTGTGTCTCGTCGATGCCGCGCGGCAACGGTAGCTGCGTAAGTATGCCGTCGACGTCGTCACGCGCGTTCAAAGACCTGACGAGATCCAGGAGTTCACCGGTCGTCGTAGACTCCGGCAATGCGTGATGTTCTGAGCGTATACCGATCTCTTCAGACGCCTTGATCTTGTTGCGCACGTAAACAGCCGAGGCCGGATCATCGCCGACGCGCACTGCCGCCAGACACGGCCGGTAGCCCGTCGTCTGGGCCATCTGTTCGACTTCCGCGGTTACTTCCTGCTTGATGCGCGCGGCCACAACCGCGCCGTCGAGCACGCTCGCTTTGGTTTTTTCGGTAATCATTGGCCTCAATAGTATACACAGATTACACAGATTATAATTCCGCGCATGTTGCTTGCGAGACTCGTACTACTAACAGCCTGCTGGGTTTCGATCGCCGTGGCCCAGTCGCCGCCCGCGAACGAGGATTATCTGCTCGGACGCAAAGCGGAGGCGTCGGGCGACGTTGCGACCGCGACGGCCAACTACCAGGCGGTTGTTTCTCGCAACGCGCTGCTGAAGGAGTACGCACTGTGGCGGCTGGCGCGAATCGCGCGCTCGACGGGCGATCTGGTGCTCGAGCGTGAGCGCCTGCAACGTCTCATCGCCACCGCGCCGAACAGTCTGCTTTACGAAACGGCAGCGCTGCGGCTCGCGGAGAGTTTCTTTGAAAGCGGCGACTTCGCAGCCGCTGCGGCTAGTGCGACACCGGTCGCGGCGTCGAAAAACGTCGCCGTGGCGCGTGAAGCTGCGGCGTTGATGGGAACTGCGCTTGTTCGCGCCGGGAAAACGGCTGAAGCGCGCGACGTGTTTACGAAGCTGGTGATGCAGATGCCGGACGCGTCGCGGCCGGATGATTTTGCGTTGCTTTCGGTGCGCGAGCTCGATGCGCTCGACAAGTCGGCGGGGACGGCGAATCTCAACGAAGCGGATATTCTGCTGCGTGCTTCCGTCTACCAGTTCAATCGCGACTTCGCGGGCGCGCGCGTGCATTACCAGACGCTCATCGATCGTTTTCCGCAGAGCGGCACGGTTCCGAACGCAACGTTCCAACTCGCGCGTGGTTTGTACAACGAAGCGAAGTACGACGACTCGATCAAGATTCTTCAGAAACTTCTGCAAACCGCCTTCGACTCAACGCCACCAAGCTCCACCACGCGCGATGCAGTTGCCTTGCTTGCCTCGAGTTATGTTCGGCTCAAACGCACCGACGAAGCGGTAGCGGCTTACAAAGTCATCGTCGACAAGTTCCCAGACAATCCAACCCCCGAGCGTGCTTATCTGAACATCATCGATGCCCTGCACGAAGCCGGACGTCACGCGGACGCGTTGAACTGGGTGCAGCAAACGCGCGCCCGTTTCAAAAACGATCTTGGCGGAACGTTGGCGCTGTTTGCGCAGTTGAGGATTCACCTCGCGCAGGCGAGCTGGGCGGCGGCCATTCGTGACGCCGAGGAGCTGGCGAAGGCCTCCGATCTCGGTGGGACGCGCGTGCCGGGCGGAACCAATCCATCCGAGGTGTCATTTCTACGCGCCTATGCACTCGAACAAGCGGGGCGAACGGAAGAAGCCGTTGCAGCCTATTTGTCCATTCCCGACGGACGCAACGAATACTATGGCGCACGCGCAACGCAGCGATTACTCGCATTAGCAAACGGCGACAAGTCAAAAACCTTCGTCCAGATGCGCCTGAACGCGTTAACGAGCGAAGCAAAAACCGCGAGCGCCGCCGGCCAATGGGAACCCGCGCGTGTCGCGGCTCAGTCTGCCTTACGACTAACTAACGACCAGCAAAGACGTTCAGAGCTATTAACGATCCTGCGTTCCGCCTACGACTCGCTAGCGGCGTACAAGCTACCAAAGTTCAATCAGCTTCAGATCGCCTCAACGCCCGCTACCGGCGCCGATCCCCCTACCCAAACGCACGACGCGCTCGCGGACGCGTTGCTGTCACTCGGTCTTTACGACGAAGGCTTGCCAGAATACCTGGCGACTATAAACCCTAACGCGTCTCCCGATCTGTCCTACACAATTGCGCGTCTCTCGTTGCAAGCCGGCCTGCCGAATCGCGCCGTACGCTTCGCCGAGCCCGTGTGGCGAAACATGCCCGCGGATTACGTGATCGATCTCGCTCCGCGCGACATGGTCGAATTGCTCTATCCGGCGCCGTTTCGAGATTCGCTGCTCAGGCACGCCGCCAGTCGAAACGTCGATCCGCGGTTCGTGCTCTCCATAGCCCGCCAGGAATCACGTTTCCAGGTCGAGGCGAAATCCGTCGCCGCCGCGCGCGGAATGATGCAGTTCATTCCCTCGACCGCGAACGAGATCGCCGCGCAAGTAAACATGAAAAACTTTCAACAGGACGATCTCTACAACGCCGACACTGCGATTCTCTTCGGCTCGCAATACCTCGCGAATCTCTTCAAACAGTTTCCCGATCAACCGCAGGCAGTCGCCGGCTCTTACAACGGCGGCGCCGATAACCTCGAGCGCTGGATCGGCCGCTCGCGTTCAACCGAAGCCGATCGTTACGTTCCCGAGATCGGATTCTCGCAAACAAAAGATTACGTCTACAAAGTGCTGGCCAACTTTTGGACCTATCAACGTCTCTACAACGCGCAACTCGAGCCGGCAAAATGACAAAATCTACTTCCCTGTTTCTCTTAATCCCGCTCCTCCTGACGCTCGCTTTCGGCGCGTGTCGTAGAAATGAGAGACGTTACGATCTGAAAGGCAAGGTGGTGTTGGTCGAGAAGGAAAAACGCCTCGTGACGATCGCGCATGAAGACGTGCCGGGACTCATGCCGGCGATGACGATGCCCTTCACCGTGCCGAGCCAGGCAGATCTCGACTTTCTCGCGCCCGACGATCAGGTTTCGGCGACGCTCGTTGTCGATGGCTCGCAATCGTGGCTGGAAAACCTGTTCGTGTCGAGAATCAGCGGCGCCCCAACAGCGGACGCAGCCTCAATGCCCGTCGAAGCAAAGCCAGGCGACGAAGTGCCAAACACCACGCTGCGAAACCAGGACGGCAAAGAGATCCGTTTGCACAACTACCGCGGCAAAGCACTGCTGCTGACGTTCATCTACACGCGCTGCCCGCTGCCCGAATACTGCACGTTGATGAGCAATAACTTCGCGCAGATCGATCGGCAGCTACAACAGAACCCCGAAGTCTACGCGCGGACACACCTGCTGAGCATCAGCATCGATCCGAAGTACGACACGCCACTGGTCCTGCGCAGCTACGGCGCGGCGCACACCGAGCGCTACGAAAACGAGACGTTCGCGCATTGGGAGTTTGCTTCAGGCGATCAGGTGAAGGACTTAGCGCAGTTTTTTGGACTGAGGTATTTCGACGAGAAGGACCAGATTATCCACGGGCTAAAGACCGTGATTATCAAACCGGATGGAACAGTCGCGAAGGTTTACACCGGCAACGACTGGAAACCAGAGGACGTCGCGAACGAACTTAAGCGAGTCCTTTGATTTTCTTGATCTCTTCGGTGAGCACCGGCACAGCCTCGAACAAGTCTCCGACGATGCCGTAGTCCGCGATGTCGAAGATTGGAGCTTCGGGGTCTTTGTTGATGGCCACGATGGTGCCGGAGTTTTTCATCCCGACGAGGTGCTGAATCGCACCGGAGATTCCCAACGCAACGTAAAGCTTCGGCGCAACGGTTTGGCCCGACGATCCGATCTGGCGATCGATCGGGAGCCACTCGGCGTCGCAGATCGGACGTGACGCAGCAATGTCACCGCCGAGCACTTCGGCGAGCTTCTCAGCCAGCGCGAGGTTCTCTTTGCTCTTGATCCCGCGGCCAACCGCGACGATGACGTCAGCCTTCGTGAGATCCACGGCCTGCTTTGCTTCCTGGAACGGCGCTTCAGGCTTCATGCGTACGTCGCCAATCTCAACGGCAACGTTCTCAACCGGAGCGCCGCTTCCCTTCGCCGCTTGATCGGGCCTGTAAGCACCCGTCTGGAAAGTCGCAAACACAGGCGCCTCACCATCGGAAACAACATCCGCGTCCAACTTGCCGAGGAAAATTCTGCGCGTGAATCCGATCTTGCCGCCTTCGACGCGCGCCCGAATGCAGTCGGAGATCAGACCCTTCTTGAATCTAGCCGCGAGCTTAGGCCCGAAGTCTCGAACCTGATACGTGTGCGTCAGGAAAACAAAGCTCGGATCTACTTGCTTCACGATCTGCTCGAAACCATCCGCGTAAGCATCAGGCGTGTAATCCGCGAGCTTCGCATTCGTTGCGCAGATCACCTTCTCGACGTCGTAAGCCGCAAGGTCCTGGGCCAACGCGCTGACGTCAGCTCCAAGCACCACGAGACTGACCTTCTGCTGCAACTCCGCGCCAAGCGCCTGAGCCGCCGCAATCGCTTCGAAAGAGCTCTTATTGGCTGCTCCGCCTTTGTGTTCGATAAAAACCAGTATGCCGTTACTCATCTCAATAAATACGCGCTTCAGTATGTAGTTTCTGCGCCAGTTCAGCGGCGCCCGCTTTCGCATCGTTGCCGCCGAGCAGTTGCGTCTGCTTCATCTTCTGCGGCAAGTAAACCTTCTCGATGCGCTGGTGCGACGGACGGCCCACGACGTCCGCTGAAGGAGTCACTTCCTTGATCTCCTTCTTCTTCGCCGCCATGATTCCCTTCAACGTCGCATAACGAATCTGACTGATACCGGACTGGATCGTCAGCAAGGCAGGCAATGGCATTTCGTACCACTGGTACCAGCCGCTTTCCAGCTCACGCTTGACGCGAAGCTTGTCCGCCGCGGCGTCGAGCTCGATAACGATCGTGGCGTGCGGCAGGCCGAGCAGTTCAGCCATGATCACACCCGTCTGTCCGTAACCGTGATCGTCTGACTGCAAACCCGTCATCACGAGATCCGGCTTTTCGTCGCGAATCGCATCGGCCAACACCGTCGCTGCCGCAAACGGCGAAAGATGCGCGAGGTTGTCGCCCACGACGTGAATCGCACGATCAGCACCGCGCGCCAACGCGTCCTTGATGACGCTCTTCACACGCTGCGGTCCCATCGAACAAACAACCACTTCACCGCCGAGCTTCTCACGCACGCGCAACGCCTCTTCCAGCGCGTAACCGTCCGACTCGCTCACCTCAAACGACAGGTCCGCCTCTTCAATCCAGGTGGCGTCTTTGTTAATTCGCAGGATCGCATCCTTGTTCGCGACCTGCTTCATCATCACTACGATCTTCATCTATTCCTCATACCTCTTGAACAACAACGCCGCGTTCGTGCCACCAAAACCAAAGCTGTTCGAAAGCACGTAATCGACACGCGCCTCACGCGGTTCGTTGGGCACGTAATCCAGATCGCACTCCGGATCGGGATTGAAGTAGTTGATCGTCGGCGGCAGCACGTTACGGCTGATGGCCAACGCCGAGAAGATGCCTTCGATACCGCCGGCCGCGCCGAGCAAGTGGCCCGTCATCGACTTCGTCGAACTCACGGCAAGCTTGTAAGCGTGCGCGCCAAAAGTGTCTTTAATCGCCTTCGTTTCAAACTTGTCGTTGTACGGCGTCGAAGTGCCGTGTGCGTTGATGTAACCGACCTGCTCGGGTTTCACGCCCGCGTCTTTCAACGTTCGCTGCATGACGCGACGCGCGCCCGAACCCGTTTCGTCCGGCATCGTCAGGTGAAACGCGTCCGCACATGCTCCATAGCCGACAACTTCAGCGTAGATCTTCGCGCCGCGTTTCTTCGCGGCTTCCAACTCTTCGAGAATCATGATCCCGGCGCCTTCGCCGATCACGAAACCGTCGCGGTCTCTTTCAAACGGCCGCGACGCGTGCAACGGATCGTCGTTGTTTGTCGAAAGCGCGCGCATCGCGGAAAAGCCCGCCACGCTCATCGGCGTAATCGCCGATTCCGCGCCGCCGCAGATCATGATGTCCGCGTCGCCGCGTTGAATGATCTTGAAGCTGTCGCCAATCGCGTGTGCGCCGGCCGAACAGGCCGTTGCGGTTGCGGAGTTTGGGCCCTTGGCGCCGAAACGAATCGAGACCTGGCCCGCGGCGAGATTCACGATCGCGGACACGATGAAGAACGGCGAAACGCGATCCGGTCCATCATCGAGCAGTTTTGAGTGCTCGCGTTCGATGGCCCAGAAATCGCCGATACCGCTGCTGATGTAAGTGCCGGCGTTCTCCGAAATGCCGTCGGGAAACTTTCCTTCGGGCGTGAGCTGAAGGCCGCTATCGGCCATGGCTTCGATCGACGCTGCAATCGCGTAATGAATAAAGGCGCCCATCTTGCGCGCCTCTTTCTTGGCAATGAATGTCAGCGGGTCGAAATTTTTTACTTCGCAGGCAAACTTTACCGAGAACCTCTCAGCGTCGAATTTCTTGATGTAGTCCGCGCCGCTGCGACTGTTCATCAGCGCGGTCCACGTGTCTTCGACAGTATTGCCAACAGGTGTCACGAGGCCGAGGCCTGTAATCACGACACG
>DASUPR010000298.1:0-6262 GCA_036281015.1 Pyrinomonadaceae bacterium | reverse complement strand
CGCGGCGCGACGCACGCTGAGTTCATCAAGAGCGATGCTGACGGGCAGTTTTACTTTCTGGAGATCGCGGCGCGTGTCGGCGGCGCTTACATCGCTGAAGTGCTCGAGGCTGCGTCGGGTGTTAATCTGTGGCGCGAGTGGGCCAGGTTGGAGATCGCAGACGGCAAGCCGAGTAAGAAGGTTTCACCGGCGCGTAAGGAATACGCGGGAATAGTTTTGTCGCTTGCGAAGCAGGAGCAGCCGGACACGTCGGCTTACGTTGACGAAGAGATCATTTATCGCGTGAAGAAGCGGCATCATGCGGGACTGATCGTGCGCGGGCCGCAGTTGCAGCGTGTGACTGAGTTGCTGGACGATTACGCGGTTCGTTTTGCGGACGACTTTATCGCGGTTGCGCCGCCACCCGAACGTCCGGAGTAAGAGCCACAAAAGGCACAAGCGTCGAAGCTTTGTGCCTTTTGTGGTTGGACCCGCCGGTTATTCCAATCAAACTACGCCATTTGCGAACGCGCCTTTTCAGCACGCGCCGCGCCGATCGCTGTTTTCACGTCTTTCACTTCCTCAGGCGGCGGTAGCACGGCCTTCATTCCGAGCGATTCGATCCACAGTTCGCGCGCCCAGCCTTTGGTGTGATAGAGGTGCTCGTCCTCTTCTGGCTCCACCCGCTCCCACGCTTCCTTAAGAACCTTCGCCGTCTCACCCTTCACCTTCTTGCTCACTTCGCCAATGAGATGCCAGTTCTGATGATCTTTTGTTTCGGCCAACACGACTGCTTCAGCAGCAACGAGTTGCGCGGCTCCCGGTTCGCCTTCAGCCAGCGCCAGTTCCATTGATTCAACGAGCGCTTCGCCGATCGTGCGCACGACTTTGCGGCCCGGCGTCTCCTCGTTTGGATCGAGACCGAGTTTCCGCAGCGTGTCTTCCATCACCGTTACGTGGGTTTTCGTCTGTTCGAGATACTTGTCCCACTCTTCTTTAAGATCGTCATTCTCGACGCAACGCAGCGCGGTGGTGTAAACATCAACCCCACCGATCTCCGTTTCGAGCGCCTGATATAAGAGTTCCCGCACTTGTTCGTCCTTCATAACTCCTCCTTGTACCTTGCTCGTAAAATAGCGGTTTATCAGTGTCGTGGTTGCAAGCAGTGGGCCACAATAAATCTCCCGGTGGAGCGACTGTTTGCGGATTTTTCCGTATTTTTATGAGACACGGTTTGTGTCAGTCCAAATTAAATGAGGACAGAGCGGAAGGAATTTGAACTGCGATTCCCAACCGCTGCGCGAGGAGAGCGTTTCTGCGAATTCTTTGGTCCCGATCTGGCTCAATGTGACAATACCAAGACGTCCACTCGCGCGCTTGCTCTTGTACTCGCAGTTGATTTCGCCCAGTAGTTGATCGCAACGCGCGGCCAGATTTTTAAGGTGTGTCGGGCAATGTTGTGGACCGCCGATGAGCAGCACTTTGTAGTGGGGGATTGTGTCGAGAGACGGGAGACAGGTGAGATAGCAATCGGCGAAGGCTTGCGGATAACGTTCGCGGAGCTGATCGAAGACGAGCGTGACTTGTTCGGCGGTGAGTTTTTCCCCGGTGAACGAATACTGGAGACCGCGTCTGCGTTGGAAGACCAGATCGGGGAGGTTGTTGATCTTGCGGCGGCAGAGAAAGAGATCGCCGGTGCGGTAGCGGCTCAGGCCGTACGAGTCGCTGACGATCATTTCGTAGAGTTTGCCGGCTTGGAGCTCGGTGGGTTTGATGAAGTGGTCTTGATCTGCTTCTTCGAGGAACTCGTAAACAACACCGGGCGCAAGCGGGAGAAAGTAGACGTCGTTGTTTTGGAAGTAGCTCAACGTTTCGATCGTTTCAGTCGACATTGAATACATTGGAATGAGGCGGTAGCGGGTCGAGGGAAGATGTTTTTGTAGTCGATCGAGAAACGGTTTGACGTAACCGCCGGTCCAGCAGATGTAGGCTTCGACAGCCGGCGCCCAAACGTCGATCGGAAGTGGCAGGTCGCTCGTCGCGATTGCTTTGAGTCGCTTTTCGCTGCCGGTTGAAGCGAGCCTGTGGGCGATCTTGCGAACGTCGGAGTTGAAGCGCTTGGGATAATTGCGCCAGTTCCTGATCAGTGCAGAGCTTTCATGCCAGTTGTGTTGAAGGTCGTCGAAGAAGGTTGAGAGGGTTGATGGATTCGTGCTGTAGAGCACGCCGGGATTGGAGATGGTGATGATCCACAACCGCACGGCTGTGGCGCCGTACTCCGCTGCGAGCGCGCGTATGGCAGGAACGCGTTGCACTCGATAGGGCGCCTGAAGCGTTGCGAAATAATTTGGGAGATCTATTTCGTCGAGCAGTAATGACGTGAGCGAGTCGTCGGGTCCAAATGAGCTGAAGACGTAAAGACTGGTGCGCCTGATCCGAAACGCCCGACACGCGCGCGCGAACATGTCGCTGAACACGAACTTTGTTTCGCGTAAGCGTTTGTTCGTATACAAAATCCTCTTCGGATCCCCAGCCGAACCGGAGGTAACTGCGAACCTTCCCTCCGTGCCGTTGTGTCTTCTATTTAAAGCCCCCTTGTACCCACGCCTCACACGCACTCTCAGGAAACCACTAAACACAACCCCCGCAACCCTGATGCAGTGTGCGATCGCGCTTCTTAGCCAATCGTTGACGCGCCCTCTCATACGAGCTCTTTCCGCGCGAGCGCGATCTGCTGCTCGTACAACCCTGCGATTTCGCGCGCATGTTCCGCGTCCAACAGCGCGGGATCGTAAGTAAACGTCAACCACGTTTGCCCTTGATGCGTCGCGCCATTGATCGCCAGGTGCTGCCGCGAATGCAGCAGTCCCACGCACTCGATCTGCGTCACGTTTTTAAATGCTTCAGCCGCGTCTCCAGCCCAACGATCGGCGTGCGAAAACACGCCCGTCGCCATGTCGACTGTCGGCTGCTTGAGATAACCGTTTAGCAGCGGCGCAACGATCTGGCGCGGCAAACGAGTAAACAACGGGACTTTCGGCACGACCCACTCACCGTGCGCGGTGGCCCACGCAACCTGTTTGCGAATTTCACGCGCCTTGTCGCTGAGCGAAGCTTCTCGTGGATATCGCGCGTAGAGTCGAATGCGGCTCGTGCCGTTACCAAAACCCGACGTGGGATTTCCGCGGATGTTAAGCGGATACCACAGCCCGATCTTGTGTTGTGTCTTTGGTTGGCGTTTCTGGTTCCAGTGTGAGAGCACTTCGAGCGTGCAGGTGGCGAGCAGATCGCTGTACGTAAAACCGCGCACGCGACGGCAGCCGAGGCGTAGATCGTTTGCGGGGAAATTGATTGTGAGCCAACCGCGAGCGCCGGAAGGAATGTAGTTAGTGGTCCATAACGGATCTGACGCGCCGTGGTAAGCAAACGCGCTGCGACGCACCTTCGTTTCTGATTGCCGCAGAGACACTTCAGAAACCGGCGCGCGTATCGTCTCCGGTTCGACAAGTCCATAAGCAACGCTGAGCTGATGGCCCAACCACAGCGCTGCGCTCAACCCGTCACCCGCCGCATGATGAAATCGCGTGACGAGTCGCGCCTCAGTTTCACCGTCAACAAACAGCACCTGCCTGACCGGACTTTCACGGCGCAAGTCGAAACGTTCATTCACAAATTGTTCGAGCGCCGGCTGGCCGTTGCCATTGATCGGAAGTGAAGGTGGTTGTGGCGCGTGGATCCAACTGCGCTTCTTCAACGTGCAACTGCTTACGGGATAACGCGCCATCGCACTCGCTGCGCCAGTGCGCAAGTTTTCAAGTGACGGCGGATTGCGAACGTGAAGAATGATCGTGAAGTCCTGCGGCGACTCGGCCGAGTCCATCAACGTAAACGCGTAGTCCAGTACCGAAAGCTGTGTTTCGCCGCGCAGTGGTCCATTCATGATCGCTGTGAGTCGAGGCGGATATCACGTGGCAGCAACCACCAACGTCCACCCGGCGCTGCCTCCACGTACGGTCTCAACTCGATCCATGAAAGCTTCGGTTGCAGGTGATGCTCGCGATGCATCGACAACCCGAGCGAGAACCAATACATGAAACGGCCGTAGTAGTTGTGCGAGCGTGCTTCCGCTGAGCCGGTTGAGAAGCCTTCGTGCGTTTGCACCGCGAACGGGTACCACAGCAACAGCGAAACCAGGATGAGCGGCGGCGCCATGCCCCAGAACAACCGCGTTGGCCCAATAAACATCAGCACCACCGCATACAATCCAAATATTCCTGCGTAATTGAGCAGCAATTCCCTCAAATCCGCCTGCTTCAGACGCCCGCGTTTGCGCAACCAGAAGAACCAGTGATGCGGCATCGCGACCGCGCGCAGCGCGAGTTCGACGATGTTGCGCGATTTCATGAAGTGGTCGGGATCCCGATCGGGAATGTTTGTGAAAGCGTGGTGAAGTTGGTGCGTGCGGCGAAAGTTGGTGAAGGGGACCATGCTCGGCAAGAGTGCAATGCGTCCCCACCAAAAGTTTGCCAGCCGCGTACGGCCGAGGTGGCCGTGAACGCTCTCATGGGCCATCACGGTGCCGAGAAAGATCAGGTACGTTCGCGCGAGGATATCGAAAGCGAGATGCAGGTTGTTAGTTACCGGGATAAAGAGCGAACCAATCGCCGAAAGACAGGTCGCGCAGATGATCAACCGGCTAACGACATGAATCCGCTTTTTCATGACTGCTCACACTAGCAGCATGATTGGAATCCGTGGCTTAATATGTGTGGCAGTTATTCAAGTGTCACGGCGCCTGCGAATGCCTGACTGGTTGTTCGGTAAAAAGCGATCATGCTCTGCACGCGCATTCTCTTCCTCCTCGTCTCATTCACCACTGTGGCCGCTCAAGCGCCGCCGCAATTAGACACGCTGCGGGCCGAGGGTTACGACGCGCTTTACAACCTCGACTACGAAGGAGCGCGCCGCCGTTTTCAGAAGATGGTCGAACTCGCGCCGGATCATCCCGCCGGTCCGCAGTGTTATGCCGCCAGCTTGTGGATTCAGCAGCTCAACGAGTCGTGGGAACTCAAATCAACACTCTACAGCGACAAGACTTACAAGAACGAAAAACCGAAGGTCGATCAGAAGCAGGTTGATGAGTTTCGCCGTTGGACGCGGCGCGCAAAACAACTCTCGCAAGCGCGGCTGAAAAAGGATCCACGCGACGTCGAGGCGCTCTACTTTCTCGGCGCGGCTGAAGGACTCGAAGCAGCGTACTCGGCGGCGGTCGAGCGCAAGTTTATGTCTGCGCTGCGCACGGGATCGAGTGCGGTGGACCATCATCGCAAGGTGCTGGAGTTGTCGCCGAAGTTTCACGACGCTGAGTTGACGATCGGTTTACAGAATTACGTGATCGGTTCGCTGTCGTTGCCGCTCAAAATGCTCGCGGGCACGGTTGGCGTGCGCGGTTCGAAGAAGAAGGGATTGAAAGAGTTGGAGCGCGTGGCGAAGGAAGGCGCATGGGGCCGCGACGTTGCGCGTGTGCTGTTGATCGATCTGTATAAACGAGAGAAGCGTTGGGACGACGCGATTGCGACGGCGCGTGAGTTGTCGCAACGATTTCCGCGCAATTATCTGTTCAAGCTGCAACTCGCGGACGCGATGGCGTTAAAGATCGCCGCGGCGCGGAAGGCAAAGGCTCCGGTGAATCCTGATGAGGAGCGCGAGCTGTTCGCGATCTTCGACTCGCTGTTGCGCGACAAAACATTCACAGCGCAAACGCAACTCATTCAGTTTCGCCGCAACGAAACTCAGCGCTTGTTGAAGTGATCTGGTGCTTCTTAGCAGCTTACGGAACGATCTCCTGCGTTCCGGGTTTGAACCTGAACAACGCGACTGACGCCACGAGCTTTCCCTCCACGAAGTGCATAAACGCCGGCACGACTCGTCCGCCATACGCGGAGATCCCGCCGTAGTCACCAAAGAACACGCTTGGGTTTGGCGCAAACGCCGGCACGTCGATCTTGCGATTCACAAACGTCTTTCCGCCGTCGACGCTGCGTGCGAGCGTCAATCCGGTAAGCGCGCCTGAAGTGTCGCGTCGATCGTAGAAAAAGATATTCACCGAGCCGTCCTGCGGATCGACCGACATCCACGTAAAGAACTGTTCCTTACCATTCTTGAGTTTGTCGTCGTTGACGCGCACTGGCAGCGACCATGTCTCACCGCCATCTTGGGACGACATCACAAACACGTCCAGGTCGCCGTTGCGCGCGTCGATCCAGTTAACGTAGAGCGTTCC